>ONPE01000197.1 GCA_900319615.1 uncultured Eubacteriales bacterium | reverse complement strand
GTCCATCACGGCGTTGACGTTACCGGTCTCAAACGAGGTGCGGTGATCCTTGACGAGGGTGTACGGCATAAAGACATAGGAGCGGATCTGGGAGCCCCAGGTGATCTCCTTCTGCACGCCCTTGATATCCTCGATCTTCTCGAGGTGCTCGCGCTCCTTGATCTCCATGAGCTTTGAGATGAGCATCTTCATGGCGACGTCGCGGTTCTGATACTGCGAGCGCTCGACCTGCGAGGCGACCACGATACCCGTCGGGATATGGGTCAGACGAACGGCGGACGAGGTCTTGTTGACCTTCTGACCGCCTGCGCCGGACGCGCGGTAAACGTCCATCTTGATCTCCTCGGGCGGGATCTCGACCTTGATATCGTCGTTGATCTCGGGCATGACCTCTAAGGATGAAAAGCTGGTGTGTCTCCTGCCGGCGGAGTCGAACGGAGATACGCGGACAAGGCGGTGCACGCCTGCCTCGCTCTTGAGATAGCCGTAGGCGTTCTCGCCCTCTATGAGCAGCACTGCGCTCTTGAGTCCTGCCTCATCGCCGTCGAGATAGTCGATCTCCTTGACGTTGAAGCCGTGAGCCGCAGCCCAGCGCGTGTACATACGGTAGAGCATCTCCGCCCAATCCTGAGCCTCGGTGCCGCCTGAGCCTGCATGGAAGGTGAGGATGGCGTTGTTCTTGTCATACTCGCCGGTGAGCAGGGTCTCGAGGCGCTGGCGGTCGATTTCGGCGCGTATGCCCTCGAGCTCCTCCTTGGCTTCGTCTATCAGGCTCTCGTCCTCGGCCTCGTCGCCCATCTCGATAAGAGCTATGGCATCCTCATAGCGCGCGTCGAGCTTCTCGAACTTCTCGACCTTCGCCTTGAGGTTGGCGGTGCGCTGTAATATTTTTTGCGAATTTTCCATATCGTCCCAAAAGCCCGGCTCAGCGGCACGGTTCTCGAGCTGCTGAATCTCGCTCTTCATCTGAGCGAGTCCGAGAGCGGACGCAAGATCATCTATCTCAGGTCTCATAGCTTCTAAGCTGAGCCTTAATTCTTCAAACTGGAGCATACATATCCCTCACAAACTTGATTTCTGTCCACATGATTATAATACATATTTTTCATGATGTAAAGAAAAATATAGCCGCACGGTGAAGCTTATTCTATTGTTCACAAAAAATTAGGTTGCAGAACCGCGAATAGTGTGTTATTATAGCTATGATTAAAGATATTACTATACATTTTATATTAGGAGATATAAATGGACTATATAGGCAACAAATGCCCTGTTTGCGAAAAGCGCTTCCATGCCGACGACGATATCGTGGTATGTCCCGAGTGCGGCACCCCTCATCACCGCGAGTGCTGGGAGCAGCTCGGTCACTGCTGCAACGAAGATCTCCACGCTCAGGGCTACGACTATAACGAGGACAGAAAAAAAGAAGCCTCGGATATAAAGAAATGCCCCTCCTGCGGCAGGGAGAACGACAGCGAGAGCTTCTTCTGCCGTTTTTGCGGCACTCCCCTGTCCTCCGACGGCGCACAGCCTCATCAGAACAATACTCAGAACCAGAACACCGCACAGGGCTTCCCGTTCGGGATGGGCTTCGGCTCCGCCGACGGCGAGGTGCCCTTCATAGATCCCCTCGGCGGCGTGCCCAACGACACCGACCTCGGCGACGGAGTCACAGCAGGCGAGGCGGCGAAGTACGTCAAGCAGAACACGCCGTACTTCATCAGGGTCTTTTCGAACATCCGCAACTTCAACAAGAGCAAGTTCAACTTCTCCGCGGGGCTGTTCACCAGCGGATACCTGCTGTACCGCAAGCTGTACAAGGTCGGAGCGGCTCTGTTCGCGTTGCAGCTCGGGCTGTTCGCCGTGATACTGTACTTCTCCATCGCCTACCGCAGCCTGTACGAGCAGTTCTCCAACTCCGTATACAGCAACGCGATGAGCTACACCGATATGATGAACAACTACACCAAATTCATAGAGGGCGCGTCGGCGACGGATATGCTCCTGCTGTATCTGCCCGCCGTTATCCTGCTTGTATACGTCGCGCTGAAGCTGGTGGCGGCATTCTGCTTCAACCGCCTGTACTTCAACTACTGCCGCAATCAGATAAAGCGCATAAAGGCGGAGTGCGGCGAGGGCGAGAATCCCGAGACCCTGCTCCAGACAAAGGGCGGCGTGAACACGGCTCTCGCGAGTTCGGTCATCGGTACGGCTATGATAATCTACATCTTTACGAACGTTCTCATTATTTAGCATAAATCAAAACAGCCTGACAGATCAGGCGGAAAGGCAGATTAACATGAAAATCACAAAAGCAGTCATCCCGGCGGCAGGTCTGGGCACAAGAGTCCTCCCGGCTACCAAATCCATGCCCAAAGAGATGATACCCATCGTGGACAAGCCCGCCATCCAGTATATCGTAGAAGAAGCGGCAGCAGCCGGCATCACCGATATCCTTATCATCACCAACCGCGGCAAGGGCGTCATCGAGGATCACTTCGATCTCTCCCCCACCCTTATGGAGTCGCTTGAAAAGGCAGGCAAGACCGCGCAGCTCGAGTCCATCAAGGATATCCACAAGCTCGCGAACATCCAGTTCATCCGCCAGATCGAGACAAAGGGTCTGGGTCACGCGGTATCCAGAGCGCGTTCCTTTGTCGGAGACGAGCCCTTCCTCGTCCTTTACGGCGATGACGTCATCATCGGCGACATCCCGGCATCCAAGGAGCTCATCGACGCCTACGGCACCTTCGGCAAGGGCGTTTTAGGCGTGAAGCCCGTATCGGAGGAGGCTATAAAGAAGTACAGCTCCCTCAAGCTCGACCCCATCAGCGACACCGTGTTCAAGTGCACGGATATGGTCGAGAAGCCCCAGACTAAGGAAGAGATGTTCTCGCTGTACTCCATCCTCGGCCGCGTCATTCTGCCGCCCGAGATCTTCGATATCCTCGACCATACCGCTCCCGCAGCGCAAAGCGCTACGACATGGGCAACAAGCTCGGCATCCTGCAGGCTAACATCGAGACCGGTCTCAAGCACAAAGAGGTCGGCGAAGGTCTGAGAGAATACATCAAGGAGCTCGCAAAAACACTTTAATTTTACGATCACAAAGGAGTGGCGTTATGCCGCTCCTTTTTATCTGCAAAAGCCAACATTATGAGTATGAGGAGGGCATTATATATAGTATCACCCAACGCGGTGATCTGTTCAACTCATGACAACAGCCGACAAATCAGTATGGTGTATAATGACGCGCGCGTCCTTACAATGGCTTTGTAGGGTACGGCGGTTTCCGACGTACCGCAGAATGACGGGCGATAAAATCAGTATGTAAGGTCAGATAAGGATAGAAAGAGGCGCACGCATCAGGTACAATGGTAACAAAAATATAATCTTTTAATTCTGTACTATAATATACCCGAGGATAAAAAGAGTATAATAAAGCATGAAAAAACAGGTGCACTAATTTGGAGGGATATGAATGAAAGCAGTCATCACCGTACTCGGCAAGGACAGCGTGGGCATACTCAGCAAGGTATCCACAGCCTGCGCCGAGGTCGGCGTGAATATCATCGAGGTCACGCAGAGCGTCCTGCAGGATATGTTCGCGATGATTATGCTCGCCGAGATCGGCGGCGCCACCGTAGCCTTCGACCAGCTGCAGAAGAATCTGGAGAAGGTCGGCGAGGACAACAACCTTAAGATACACGTCATGCATGAGGACATCTTCAACAGCATGCACAAGATCTGAGGCGCCCTATGCTTGAAACAAAAGACATCCTCGAAACCATAAATATGATAGATAACGAGAACCTCGACGTGCGCACCATCACGATGGGTATCTCGCTTATCGACTGTATCGACAGCGATATAGACAAGGCGTGCGACAAGATCTACGACAAGATCTGCCGCTACGCCGGCGACCTCGTCAAGACCGGCGAGGACATCAGCCGAGAGTACATACCGATAATCAACAAGCGTATCTCGGTCACACCTATAGCGATAATCGCAGGCGTGTGCCAGACGCAAAAAATACTCAAATTCGCGAAGGCTCTGGACAGAGCCGCAGATACCCTCGGCGTGAACTTCATCGGCGGCTACTCGGCTCTTGTCGAAAAGGGCTTCGCAGCAGGCGACTATGCGCTTATAGAAAGCATCCCCGAGGCTCTCTCGGTGACCGAGAAGGTCTGCTCCTCCGTGAACATCGGCTCCACAAAAGCCGGCATAAATATGGACGCGGTGAAGATGATGGGTCAGGCTGTGGTGGACGCGGCAAAGCTCACTGCCGACCGCAACTGCATCGGCGCGGCAAAGCTCGTGACCTTCTGCAACGCCGTGCAGGACAATCCTTTCATGGCGGGCGCCTTCCACGGCGTGGGCGAAGCCGACTGCGTCATCAACGTCGGAGTATCAGGTCCCGGCGTAGTCAGGGCTGCTCTTGAAAAAGCAAGCTG
>ONPE01000069.1 GCA_900319615.1 uncultured Eubacteriales bacterium | reverse complement strand
TGTCGCTGCCGGTGGCGAAAACCTTTTGAACAATTCAAGCGATACCTCGGCTTCCTCGTGGCTTGCAGGCAAACAGAAAGCAACTAAAATGAAGGCGCGCAAAGCGCCGACCGGTCTGCTGAGATCGACGCCGACCGAAGATATGCCGCTCGACAGTTACATTACAAATGTTACCGCGTCGGGAACGACAAAGATCGATGATGATCTTTGTCAGACAACGCTCGCGTTCAATTTTGAAATAGATACGGCGTGCATCGACGCAGTAACAAGCGCCGGATATAAGTTCGTGTATGATTTTCCGGATGAATTGATCATACCTGAGGATCTTACCACCGACGGCCCGTTCTATGCCTACCTGATCGACAGGTACCCGGAGCTTGAACTGGCGTTCACATACGATTACGTGCATACGGCTGACGGTCATTTCAGACTGGAGATCTCTTACGATGAAGATTTTATTCAGGACGCGATCGAAAGCGAAACCCCATTAATCAACAACATCCTGAGCTGCAGGTGTTTTATCAGATCGAGCGGTGACGCCGGTCACGACGGACTTGAGGTCAACATCACCGACGACCAGACGCTGTATATTCCGCCGGAAGAAATCAGTGAGGATTATGATATCACCACGCAGAAGACAGGCTCTTACACTGCTGACGGCAAGCTTCAGTATGAGGTCACGGTCAGTTCTACCCACGGTACGCCGTCCGACATCGACGTTACGGATACCTTTACGTATTCCGGCGGCGGAACGGTAAGCCCGCCGACGGAGATATCGGTCGTAAAACACAATGCAGACGGAACCGTCGAGATCTCAAGTATCCCCACACAGGGACACATCGACGCTTTTTCGCAGAACATATATGAGATCACACTCAACCTGCCGCAGCTCGATGATAACGAGTATTATACGCTTGTATATGAGTACGGGGTGACAGGTTTGCCGGATGAAAACGCGGCTGTTTCGGCATACAACACGCTCGAAGCCACCTCGACCGACGACCATGAAACAACAACCGATCACGCGGATTATTTCATTTACAATCAGCAGCCCAAAAAGGTCGGTAAAGACGGTATTCCTTTCGGCGAATATGTTCAGTGGCATATTTCCGTCAACAATCGCTCGGATGATATCGCCGGAAAAGTCATTTACGACGACGGCTTTATTGACGCGCGTAATGAAACGATCAACGGAACCAACGGTATCTTCGTTCAGAGAGGATGGGCAGACGCGACCCCCGGCGTAGATTACGAGTTCGTTTACAATAACGATAATGAGATCATCGGTATACGCTTCCTTCCGGCTGACGGGAGCACGCCGAACAACAACACCTACCACGTTACCTATTATACCCTTCCCGACGTCGAGTACGGCGAGACCGCGATCGAACATAACGAAGCTGAGTTCGACGGTGATACCGCGTCTTACGACGTTGTTGTCACGGGCGGCGATATCGATAAAACGGCAGACGGAGAACAGAGCCTCGGAAACGATCTGCACGGGATGGACTGGACGATCAATGTTCAGATCCCCGTGGGCGGTATCCGTTCCGGCACATCATTCTCCGATACGCTGAGTCCCGACGGTCACTATATGACCCAGGCTCAGTATAACGCGCTTGTTTCTGCACTTCAGACAGCATGGGGCACAAGCGTGTCTGTCACGCCTGTATATACCGCAGATAAGATCACCGGATATACATTTACCGTCGGAACGGCGGGCAGCGGAAATCTGTTTGATGACGGAACGGTGAATGAGATCACCTGGCACTACCGTACCACCGGCGATATGAGCGGCAAGGTCACGGAGTCGTTCGTCAATACCATCTCAGACGGACAAAAGACTCTGCCGGTCACCAACAATATCAGCCCTAACGTCAAAAAGCTGAATGTGCAAAAGATCAGCGACTGGCAAACTATCTTTTCGGAGCAGCCCTATTCTATCTCGCTTGATTATGAAGACGAAGACAAGTCTTTCGTCTGGATCGCGCAGATCACACCGACTCCGGGCTTACAGCAGTATCGCGTTGTCGACACGCTTCCCGAAGGTGTTGAGCTGATCGGCGTCAAGGTTATCCCGACTCCCTTGACCGCGTATAATTACGGGATGAATGACTACCCGTATAACTTATTGACGATAGATGATGACGGTGTGATCTCCGGCGAGATCGGCAATCTCTGGCTCAGCAAGACACTGGCGTCCGGACAGCTCTCGACCTCCGATGAAGGCAGACAAGTGGTTGACATCACGCTGACGGCAAACTCACCGAGCTCCGATCTGTTCAACAATACCTTCTATGTGATCTATTACTGTCAGCTCGCTGAGGATGCGTGGCCTCAAAAAGGTACCGTTCACCTTGAACTCAACAATACGGTAAGTGTTGAGACAAACGGTGATGATTACGGCGAGGCAGACAATCAGATCAATATCAACGCGACCAAAAAGGAAAAAATCGTCGACAAGACAGGCAACTGGGACAAAAACCTGCATATGCTCAACTATACGGTAGATATCAACCCCTCTGCCGATAATCTTCTCACAGGCAGCGACGGAGCGGACGATCCCGAATGGCTGAATCTTACCGATGTGCTCACGTATACCGCAAGGCAGGGAACAGGTACCGGAGAGGCTATTCTCAGCCTGAATTCCGTAGTGCTTGAAAAAGAAGAAAACGGCGTCTGGTCCGTGCTGCATAATATACAATGGACTGCGCATACCGAAGCCGATCCCACTGATCCGAACGTAAATAAGGCGTTCATCGAAATGCAGATCCCCGACAGCACGCATCTGCGTCTGACTTACAGTTATCAGGTCAACAGTTCGATGTACGGCGGTATCACGCTTACCAACTCCGCAATACTGGAAGGACACGAAGACGATTCCGGAGAAGACAACACGCATATCGAGGCAGAAGACTTTGATACCTTCGGTGAATCGACATTCGAGGAATTCTGGCTCGTAAAAATCGACGAAGAAGACGGCAGACTGCTGCCCGGTGCTGTGTTCACCGTATATACCTGGGATTCCGTTTACGAAGAATGGTCCCCGACCTCAAAAACATACACAACAGGCTCTGACGGCAAAATCACTATAACAGCGACCGATACTTACGACAACGGAATCGGAGTATACCAGACGGACACCGCCTATTGTATCATGGAAACCGCAGCGCCTATCTGGTATATCCTCCCGGAGGATCCCCCGAAGTTCTATTTTTGGTTCAGTAAGCACCAATCGGCTCCGCTCGACGGTCCGGATGACTTTATGCAGTCAGCCGCCGACATCTCAACCTCCAGCTTCAGAATCGAAGCGGAAAACCAACTCGATTACGACGCCATCCCTGCTGAACTGACGATAACCAAGACCGTATCGGGCGAGTTCGGTGACAAAACCAAAGAATTCATGTTTACGCTGACTGTTGAAGACGCAAAGGTCACGGATGAATACGCATGGAGCAAAAACGGGGTAGAGCAGGAGACCCCTCTGCACAACAACTCGTCGTTTACCCTCAGGAACGACGACGTCGTAAAGATCATGCTGCCGGTGAACAAGAATATCACGATCCGGGAGAACAATCTCTATTACTCTACGAGCTTCAAGCTCAATGATACTCCCGCGACCTCGGGCAACAGCAAGACGTTCAGCATAAGCGAAGACTCTACGCTTGTCGTATCCAACCATCTTGACGCTATCGTCCCGACGGGCGTGTTTAATGTAACGGACGTCATGCCGGGCGTTATGACAGCGGTATTCTGTATGCTCGTTTTTCTGTTCATTCTCCTGCGGCGCAAATACTATGAAAGGCGGAAAGCATAGCTGCCGATCCTTACAGAGGTTTTGCTGATAAAAAACAAAGCAAAAAGCAGCTTGACTCCGGCGTTCACATAAGCTACAAGACGCAAAACAAATCCTCCCCTATCGGCTCATCATCGAGCTGATACAGGGAGGATTTTTTTTGACCGCAAACAGATTAAAGCCATACGGAAATAACGGACTATTTGTAGTCAGACAGCGATCATCTACGGACAAGATCGGCTTAAACAGTGACATTTCTTTTTCTGCAAGAAACATTTATCGGTATTACGGTTATTTGAATATTTTATTGATGAAGTTATACATACAGACCCGCCAAAAGTCCGAATTGTGCGCATATCCCTCGACATAATCATATTGATGACCGATCCCCATATCGTTGAAGACATCGCTGTAGTACTGTGTGGCGCGGATATTATACGGGTCTTCGCTGCCCACGGCGAGATACAGGTAGATCGGCATAGTGTCTTGTGTCGGCTGCGGAAGGGATTCAAAGTACGGGATCGACCAGTAGCTGCCCGAGTAATAGTCGCCCACGGCGATCACGTTGCCGTCGGGTGCGATCCCGGCGATATAGCCGATCCGATCGAGCCATTGGAATCCGGTGCACAGCGACTTTGCTCCGCCCTCGGATACGCCTGCTACGGCGGTATTCTCCCGACCATCGGCTACCGCGTAATTCGCCTTCATGAACGGCATGAGATCAACGGCGATATCATCCACCGTCTTGTCATAAGCCGCCCTGAGCCCATAGCCGTCGAGCTCTTCCTTGACGTTCTGCTTGCCCGTGTACATATCGACGCCGACGATTATCATCGGCTTTGCGATACCCTCGCGGAACATATTGCCGTACAGCATATGCAGGTAAGAATCCTCATACAGATGAGCGGTGTAGTTGCCGCCCCAGCCGTGGATCATATACAGAACGGGATAGGCACCGTCTGCATCGTAACCCGGCGGCAGGAGGATATTTACACGCTTGTAGTCGTCGGCGGTCGTCGAGAAATAGGCGACGTCGGTCAACAGCGTGCCGTAATCTGTATCGCTCTGTCTCTCGAACCACGTGGAGCTGATGTTATATTCGTTCGCTGTCGCGTAAGGGTCGAACGAAGATCGCCTTTGAGTCGGCTCCTGAGCATAGGTTTGCGCAGTTGCCTCAGTCGCTTCGGTCTGTGCGATCGAGGGGCTGTCCGTTGCTTTTGTAGCTTCCGACGCTTGCTCTGATTGCGCCTGTGTTTCTTTTTCATCCGCGGTAGCCGAGTCGTTCCTTGAGCATGAAGCGGCCGTGAGCGAGAAAGAGATAACGAGCAGCAGGATCAATAGTTTTTTCATCATATCACTTCCATAATATATAACTGTAAAACTTGCTGTTTATAATGATTTCCCCAGAAGATATGCCTTCTCGGGATACTGACTCCGCTTTGTCATCGACGGCGAGCCGCAGCCGTAGCCGAGCACCATGCCCATGTCCTTGAAGTTGATATATCTGACCAAGGTTTTGTAATGTGCTTCGAGTGCGTCAAACGTCCAGTCGTCGGCGTTCCACGCTACCGTCAACAGAGCGGATCTCAAATGCCTGCTGTTCAGGCTGCTGTTATACGCGCAGAAGCGGTCGATCACTATCTTGAGCTGCGCGGACATACCGTAGTAATACAAAGGTGTAGCAAATACGACCATATCGGAATCTATAAGCGTGTTGCGGATGATCTCGTTGTCATCCTTCTGCACACACGGTCCCTCATAGCCGCAGCGCACACATCCGATGCACGGATGCACGTTCATCTTACAAACGTCGAGCACCTCGACGGTGTGACCGTTTTCTTTCGCTCCGCGCTTGAAATTATCAACTAATATTGCAGTTGAACCGTTCTTGTTTGGACTTGCGAACAGTACGGTGATCTTCATATCAAAAACCTCTTTTCATCATTTCATACCGTTGGCTTGCAGCCAGGCAGCTACATCGTCGGACAGCGTAGTTCCTCCCGAGCAGGGTTCAATACCGCGTTCAATACGATGCCGCTTACGATGACCGCGACTAACAAAAGGACATACAACAGAGCCGATTATCTCTTCTCCTTCTTTGTGACGAATCTGAGAAAAAGCGACAGCAGATACGCCGCGAAGCCCCACGCGAGCAGCATTGCGAGGTTCTCGAGTATCACGAGCCACCACGCCTTTTCATAGTCGAGGAAGGCAAAGGGATTTTTGAAAAGCATATAGCTCAGCATATCCGACTTGAAGAACAGATAAAAGCCGAAGACAGAGATAACTGTCATCACGATCCCGAGGATGATCCTCGCCGTTTTGTTCTTCAGCTTCGATGTGATCATACCGAAGTGCAGGCCGAGGTGCAGACCCATCAGCACGAACGACCAGTGCGACATAGCCAGATGTCCCTGCCGGACGATGGACGACGGGAGGATACCGTTCATAAAGGGAGTCGCGAACCGACTCATCATCATGCCGGATAACGCGGTACATACAAACGAAAGCAGCAGCAAGCAGTTGACGGTCAGCTGCAATATCCTGAGCGCGTTGTACTTGCCCTTGAAGATCGCCGCATAGAATTTGCGGTTCAATATCTGGTGCGCGACTGTCAGCGCGAACTCGCGATACCCAGCCACTCATGCGCGAGCTGCTCCGTCACCTGGAACGCCATCAAGAGCAGTAAGGTGACCGTCAGCGCAACGTCAATGATTCGTTTGGCGACAGTACTCTTTTTCATTTGATCCACACCTTTCAAACAGAATGGTACTAAAGATCGATGAAGATATCTTCCTTTGTTTCAAAAACAGTTGTAGATCGAAGCGCGGGAGAAGGTTGTATATTCCGCGATCTTCAAGATCGTGATTTCCATAAAGCTCATTTCCTGACAGCGTTTTGCAAGCGGAAATGATCGTTCTCTTACGCGTGATCGTCTGCTCGGGAGAGCCCTTCGGCAGAACCATCACCTGCAGCAGCACTTCTGACACGGTGTCAGCATCTACATCATACACCTATTCTGACACGATGTCCATATAAAACCGAAAAAACACAGTGATTTTTTATGACACGATTCACAGAGCTGTTTGTTACCGATCATTTTGATGAGTCGAGTTTTTTACTTGTACAACAACCGGGCAAACCCTTTGTTGTACGTAAGTCGGGCTCTCGGAAGCGATTGCCCACATTTTGTTCCGGAGGCAAGAAAAACCAGCCCTTGATCAAGCGTGTCAAGTACTGTTTTGGTACGGGCGTTGCTAACAGCCTTATGAATAATTACAGGTTTTATCGACAGATACACACATTACTCTCACCTAAATGTGTGGATTAACCTTTTGAACGGTTCAGTGATGTTACAAAGTAACGGGATGAATGACGGCAGCAAAGAAGCATCATGCTTATCCGACAAATGAACATCGTCTTTTAAGAAACGCTTGCAATAACAGCCGGAAGCTGTATAATGGATTTAGCGATCAC
>ONPE01000195.1 GCA_900319615.1 uncultured Eubacteriales bacterium | reverse complement strand
GCCTCGCCGGGCTGTAAGCCGCGCTCCTGCAGCAGGGTGCCCATGCCGCCGTCGAGTATCACGATATTCTTCTGTAAAAATTCTGACAATTTCATTTTATTCACCAGTCCTGTAGGCGCAGTCTGTTTTGCCGCACCCCGAACATTTATTATTTTTTGTTATATCGGCGGAGCTCACGACTCCGCACAGCGCCGTAACCGACTTTGACGGAGACATCATCAGGCTCTCGTCAAGGGTCAGTCCGATCTTTCTCGGGCAGTCGAGCACGGCGAAAACATCTCTTTGCATATCGAGCGGTATATCGCCGTAACCCGGGCTGACGCGCGGAGTCAGGCACAGACCGTCTCGGCAAAGCTGTGAGTCTATATCCGCGCAAAAGGCGTCGCATAGGCTCTCGACGCGCTCGGCTCCTATCGCCTGCATCATCAGCGCCTTTGATGGCGAGACCGCGCTGTACTTGCGTATCAGCAGATCGAACGGTGCGCCAACCGTAGCGGCGAAGAGCAATATCTGCTCCGAGTCCCTAACGGCTTTTCGCACGGTATCCGACGATATCTCCATACCGCAGAAGCACAGCGTATCTCCCCTGCGCGTAAGCGGCGCGAGGGTGTAGCACACGCGGTAGCTCAAGGCAGGCTCAGCCTCGCTCATGCACTCGTTTATCAAGGGGCGGTAGCTTTCATCCGCGCCTCTTATCCGGGCATAGCGCATGATCTCGCCGACGTTCCACCGCGGAGCGTCGAACTGCTTCTTCAGTATCATCTGCTGATGATGCTGCTGAGGTTGTTTTGGATAGCCCGCGCTACCTCAGGCTTGTTCATGGTATACAGATGTACGTTCTTTACGCCGTTCGCGTACAGGTCGATGATCTGGTCGGTGGCGTAAGCGATACCCGCCTGCATCATCGCGAAGTCATCGTCGCCGAAGCGGTCGACTATCGCCTTGAAGCGCTGGGGTATGAACGATCCCGAGAGCTTGATGGCTCTCTCGAGCTGGACAGCCCTTGTGATGGGCATAATACCGGGCAAGACGGGCACGGTGATACCTGCCTCGCGGATCTTGTACATGAAGTTGTACAGCAGATTATTGTCGAACACCATCTGGGTGGTGATGAAGTCGCAGCCTGCGTCGACCTTTTCCTTAAGATATTTGATGTCTTCATCCTGATTTTTGCTCTCGGGATGTACCTCGGGATAGCACGCGCAGCCGATGCAGAAGTCGGCGCCGCTCTCTTTGAGCTCGCGCACGAGGTCTATCGCGTGGCTGTAATCCCACTTACCGGATTCTGCCGGGTGCATATCGGGCAGCAGATCGCCGCGCAGAGCCATGACGTTCTGGATGCCTGCCTTTTTGAGCTCGGCGATCTTCTCCTGCACGGTCTCTCTTGTCGAGGATACGCAGGTCAGATGAGCCATCGTCGGCACGCCGTAGCAGTTGCGGATATCCTCGGCTATCTTCATGGTGTAGCTGCTGGTGCCGCCGCCCGCGCCGTAGGTGACGCTCATGAACGCCGGGTGGAGCTTTGCTATATTCTCGATAGCGGGCTTGACCATATCGAAGGACGTCGACGCCTTGGGAGGGAAAACCTCAAACGAAAGGGAGCACTGATTATTATTGATGATCTTGATTATCTTCATCTTGTTCTCCTGTATAAAAAGTAGTCGGATTGTATTATATCACTTTTCATGCACAAACGCAAATATTATATTAATATTAATTGATATCTGTAATAAGTATACGCATTTTGCCGCCGCAGACCATGCCGTTGTCTGCCGCGACCTCGTTTGTCATATCGAGGTCGATGACTGTGCTCTCTCCGGTGCCGATGATCCTGAGCGCCTTTGAGACCGCCTCGGCTTCGCCGCAGCCGCCGCCCACGGTGCCATAGCCCTTGCCGAGCTTATCCACAGCCATCATGCTGCCGCTCTTGACAGGAGTAGAGCCCGAGGAGCTCAGCACGGTGAGCAGGGCGCAGGGCTCTTCCGACCCTGCGACAAAACGCAGCAGATCCTTATTTACGTCGGTCTGTATGAGCTCGTTTTCATCAGGTGTATATTGGATTTTCCGCTTCTCGCGGATCATCTCGGCGCAGATGGCGAGGGCTATCTCGGCGGTGGTCACGGCGCCGATGTCGATGCCGATCGGAGAACGCAGACGGTCTGTCTTTTCAGCAGGATGACCGCTTTCAAGGAGAATCTGCTTCATCCCCCTCGCCCTCCTGCCGGAGCTTATCAAGCCGAGATAATACGGCATATCGCCGGAGAAGATCGCCTCAACGCACATCTGATCCCACCTGTGGCCTCTGGTGAGGATGCACACGTAGTCTTTATCGCTGATATCGAGCTGTTTTATGGCGCTGTCGAAGCTGTCGCAAACGACCTTCGCCATCGGGAAGCGTGTATTATTGCAGAACTCGGGGCGGTCGTCGACGACGGTGATATCGAAGCCGAGCATCAGCGCCATGCGGTAGACGTCGAGCGCCACATGACCGCCGCCCAAAAGTATCAGCCGGTCGCCGCGCACGAATCTGCGGATATAAGTATCATCGCCGGCTGTGAGAGTCAAAGCGGGGCTCTCTCCCCTTTCGAGCTTTTGTATCAGTTCTTTGAAAACGGTTCTGTCCATGATGAACACCTCCTAAACATAATACTACTATAATGTACAAATAGCAATATAAAAAACACACGCCTCATAAAAAGCGCGTGCCGTAACGCAGAAAAACCTGTTGTCATTCCGAGGAGGGCACTATAAATTGTCATTGCGAGGGCTTTAGCCCGTGGCAATCTCAACCTTTTTTGCCCGACGTGGGAATCCCCTTCCTCCTGCAACCGGTCGTAATGACAAGGGGATTGCCACGCCCCTAAAGGGGCTCGCAATGACATTTATTTGCAAAAAAAACACACGCCTCATATGAAGCGTGTGCTTTTTGGAAAAGATCATTATGTGAATGATGTTGTTATCTTTGGAAGCCGCCGGGCATGGCGCCGGGATCGCCCATGCCTCCGCCCATTCCGCCGCGGCCGCCCATACCGCCGCCCATGCCGAACTGATTGCTCAGCTCGGTAATCTGCGAGCCGTTGGTGTAGACTGTGCCGCCGTTGAGCTGACCCTGACCGTCGAAGTCGAACGGAGACTGACCGTTCACGTTGACGGTACCGCCGTTGATGATGAG
>ONPE01000240.1 GCA_900319615.1 uncultured Eubacteriales bacterium | reverse complement strand
CTCCTTTTCTATAGATTTTTTATCGGGCATAATACCTGACCGTAATATTTTATCACAGTGTTTACAAATGAATATGGCATAAAAGAATTATATATAGTTAATTTTATATATTTTCTACAAGGA
Source organism: uncultured Eubacteriales bacterium (assembly GCA_900319615.1). Lineage (GTDB taxonomy): Bacteria > Bacillota > Clostridia > Oscillospirales > Acutalibacteraceae > Ruminococcoides. Next base: position 2,017 of record ONPE01000240.1, on the reverse strand, counting down.
TTTTTATTACTTTTAAAAAACGTTTAGAAATCATCAATAAAGAAAATTGCAAAAAAGTTACAAAAAAGCGCCCCGGAATATGCCGGAGCGCCATGTTAAAATGCTAATAAAATGCCGCTGACTGAATAAACAGCCGCGAGCCTCAGTCGAAATCCCAGATCCTGATGCCGAGCTCTTCTATGTATCTGCGTGTGATATGACCGTCGGCAGGGGAGAGGACTATCTCGCCGGTCAGACCGATGACCGCAGAGAGAAGATGACCCGTGAGCACCTGTGTTGTGCCTTCTTTTTGATAGGCGAAGGACGCGTGCAGATGCAGATACGGCTTGCCCTCGTAGGTGGTGACGTTGCCGTCGAGCGAGATCATCTCGAGCATCGCCGATACCTTTTCTTCGTTATACGCCTTTTTATCGAGGTCGAAAACGCCCACGGTCGCCTCTTGACAGCCGCCGATGCCTTTTACGCTGCCTGCGGTGATGTTCTCCTTTTCGCAGACCGCTGCAAGGGAAGAGATGACCTCGTCGTCCTTATCGAGCCTGATGTAGTAATCGTTGTCGAATCTTCTGTAATCCATAATAAACCTCCTGAGTTTTGATCTGACTGAGCATTGATACCATAATAATAGCAGATATTGAACATCTGCGCAATAAATAATTGACTGAAAACCGACAAAGTGATATAATTTGACAAAACGCGACACGGAGGGATATTTTATGAAAAACACCGACCATATAGAGATAAGATATTTCAGCGGATATATCCGAAATTATAAGAAGCTGTGCGAAGAGCTCGGCATAGACCCGTCGCTCAGCCGCGAAGAGCGCGAGTCGGAGATACTCAAGCAGGCTTTCGCCGAGTGGGGCATAGGCATGACGGAGCATCTTTACGGCGCGTTTGCCTTTGCTATAGCCGATAACGAGAGCGGCAAAACCTACGTCGTCCGCGATCAGGTGGGTCAGAAGCAGATGTTCTATGCCGTTTTTGACGGCAGGCTGCTCTGCTCCGGCGATATAGACGAGATCGTCGGGACCGAGGGCTTTGTGAAAAAGCTCAACAAGCGTATGCTGCAGCAATACCTCTTCTACGGTTATCCGATAGGGGACGAGACATTTTACGAGGGAGTCAGCAAGCTGACGCCCGGTTCCTATGTAGAGTGGGACGGCTGCAAGGCGGAGGTCATCCGCTACTTCAAGCCGACCTTCGAGCCCGATAACAGCAAAACAGCGGAGGAGTTTGCCGCAGAGATCAGAGAGGTCGTGGAAGAGATACTCGGCGAGGAGCGCGGCGATACCGAGCTGCCTTATAAAGAATCCTTCCTCTCAGGAGGCGTGGACTCGTCGTATCTTCTCGCAGCGAGCGACGCCGCAGCCGCCAACACCGTCGGATATGAGGAATCCGGCTTTGACGAATCTGCTCTGGCTCGCCATACTGCAGAGATACTGGGCAAGGGCTTCAACGTTAAGATGATCTCTCCCGAGGAGTACTTCGCGCGTATCCCCGAGGTGATAGACAAGATGGGTCAGCCCTTGGGCGACGCCTCAGCCGTGGCGTTCTCTTTAGGCTGCGCCGCTGTTGCGGATCACGCAAAGGTCGTGTACTCAGGCGAGGGCATCGACGAGTTCTTCGGCGGATATAACGCTCACAAGCGCGTCCTGCCGTCCGACTGGACATATCTGACCTGCTCGCACATCATGTCGGAGGATGTGGTGAAGTCGCTGCTGAAGGAGCACGACAGCTCCGTGAAGGCGGTCGACCCGGTGGCTGAGCTCTGGAGCAGCGTGCAGGGTCAGGATCCTCTGGCTCAGAAGCTGACCATAGATATCTCGCTGTGGCTCGAGGGCGATATCTATCTGAACACCGACCGCACCAGCACCGCCTGCGGCATCGAGCTGCACACGCCGTTCAGCGATCTTAGGCTGTTCAACGTAGCGAGAAGGATCCCGGCGGCTTATCAGTTCAAAGACGAGCAGAACAAGGTCGTCTTCCGTATGGCTGCGAGCAGCCTGCTGCCTGAGGA
>ONPE01000189.1 GCA_900319615.1 uncultured Eubacteriales bacterium | reverse complement strand
CTAATAAATTTGGTTTTATTGATTTTACATATAAAGACGGCCAATTAATTGATGGGGATGATGTTTACACTAAAAAGGAAGCAAGGCTTAAGTAAAAGGTAGAAAGCATTATTTTCTATTATTCATAATGTGGGTCTAATAATTCGAGAAGGGACTGTGGCGGTTATATGTGGTTGTCCGATAGTATCGCCGTATGATAAAATGGTCTGTCGCAGATTTTCTGTTCAGCGGCAGACCATTTTTGTTATTCTACAATTCAATATCCTCGGCCTTGGCTCTTAGCTTTAGTATGCCGATGTATCTGCCGAGCAGCGTGCACTGTTCGGCGAGCAGGCTGAACGAGCAGGGGAGCTCGTCTTCGAGCGTGCCGTGCTCATACTGCGTGAGCAGGTCGCAGAGCCTCTTGTGCCTGACGGTCATTTCGCGGTACTCTGCGATGAAGCGGCGGCGGTATTTGTCGTTGTCCATCTCACTGTACCTCGGGCAGACCGCCGAGGGAGGTCAGCAGCGAGAGTATCCCTGCCAAGAGCGAGGCTGAGCCTACGGCGAGCCAGTCGACGTCGGACATGACCATCGACACGCCGATGGTCGCGGCTGCGGTCTGTGCGGCGGTCTTGAGCGCGCGAACGCCCGCCGCCTTTATCCATCTGACAGATTTGCTTTCTATCCTCATGTATAAAAATCCTTTCTGCGCTCAGCTTTGGTCGTGAGCGGCTTTGTTGATGTGCTTGTCGATCATCTCGATAGCCTCGGTCACCCTGCCGTTGCAGCCCTTTTGATGCAGTCCGTCAAGACAGGCGCGCAGGGCGTAGACGACGAGAGCGTCCTCCTTCTTGATCCGGGCGTTCTCCGCCTCGAGCTCCGCGACCCTGCGCTCAAGCACCGACAGGCGGTCGTACATCCTGTCGTACAGCTTGTATGCGCCGATAGCCGCGCCGAGTATGACCGAGCAGGCGCCGAGTATCTCGGCTGTCTTTAAAATGTCGATTTGGATTGTTTTCACCTCTGTTGATCGGTTGTGCCCCTCTGTATATGACGAGATCGCGCGAAAAGTTGCATAAAAGTATGCAACAAAAATGCCCCGGCGGATAATTCCGTCGGGGTGCTGTCATATAGAGGTATCATTGATCGAGCCGAACATTTTTTGATAGAGCTTATTTGTCGGACTTTTGCTTTTTGATGACCTTCAGACGAGAGAATTCCTCTCTGTCCTTCTCGTCGAGGGCGTCGGAGATGAATTTCACATCGCTCTCAAACTTGGGTATCATGATATTCTTCAGGGCGTTCGCGCGCTTTTGAGTCTGCTTTATCGCGACCGCTAAGCGGTACACGCTGTTCTCTATCTCGGCGAGCTCCACGGTCAGATATTTTGCCTCGGTGAAGAGGGCGACCGCCTCGTCGAAGCGGGCGTTGGTGTTGCTCATGCCGTAGCAGAGCTCCTTTGCCTGAGGCTTTTCGATAGTCAGCACGGGTATCTCGACGCCCATTATCGAGCGTGAATCGAGCGTGATGCTGTTGTCGTATGGGACGGTCTTTGACAGCTCATAGCAGAAGCCGAGCGTGATATTAGCCTTTTCAAGAGCCTTGTATGCGTCGGCAAAGGCTTTGTCGATGGTGCTTTGTATCTGTGAAGCCCTGTCTATCAGAGCCATCATCTCGCGAATAAGTATGTTGCGCTTTTTGTCGAGCAGCTCATAGCCGACCCTTGCGAGAGCGAGGGATTTCTTTGTCGCCATGAGGTTGCCCTTGGTTGGCACCGCCTGTTGAGCCATGTTGTCACCGCCTTTCAAAAAATAGTCATCATGAGGGCATGACACGCGTGTCTGCCCGTGGTAATCTAAACCGATAACAGAGTTTAATCATCACGAAGGACGCATTTGGTTAAGGATGAGATTGCCGCGTCGGAGCTTTGCTCCTCCTCGCAATGACAATTAATATGCATCCGTGGTGATCTCAACCGATATATTTTGTGTTATAGCTTGCCGTAGTATTTGTCGAGCAGCTCGTCGTCTATCCTGTCGAGCTCGGAGCGGGGGAGAGTCGAGAGGAGCCGCCAGCCCATGTCAAGGCTCTCGTCTATGGTGCGGTTCTCGTCAAAGCCCTGATTGATGAAGGTATTCTCGAAGAGTCTGCCGAACTCGATGTACTTTTTGTCGGTGTCGGAGAGCTCTTCTTCACCGATGACCGAAGCCAGCGATCTCGCGTCGATGACCTTGGCGTAGCTCGCGAATAGCTGGTTCGACAGCGGAGCGTGGTCGGCTCTGGTGTAGCCGTCGCCGATGCCGTCCTTCATCAGTCGCGAGAGGGAGGGCAGGACGTTGATCGGCGGATAGATGCCCTGCGCCTGCAGGCCGCGGTCGAGGACAATCTGACCCTCGGTGATGTAGCCGGTCAGGTCGGGCACGGGATGGGTGATGTCGTCGTTGGGCATGGTGAGTATCGGTATCTGGGTGACGGAGCCGGTAGAGCCGTTTATCATGCCGGCGCGCTCATACATCGACGCAAGGTCGCTGTACAGGTAGCCGGGGTAGCCCTTTCGTCCGGGTATCTCGCCCTTGGAGGACGAGAACTCGCGCAGAGCCTCGGCGTATGAGGTCATATCCGTCATGATGACGAGGATGTGCATATTCAGCTCAAAGGCGAGGTATTCGGCTACCGTGAGGGCGCATCGGGGGGTAAGGGTGCGCTCGATGATCGGGTCGTTTGAGAGATTGAGCAGCATGACCACGCGCTGCATTACTCCGGCTTCCTCAAAGCTCCTGCGGAAGTAGTCGGCGACGTCGTTTTTTACGCCCATAGCGGCGAAGACTACGCCGAAGTTATGCTCATCAGCGCCCTGTATCTGAGCCTGACGGACTATCTGCACCGCGAGCTCGTTGTGCTTCATGCCCGAGCCCGAGAAGATAGGCAGCTTTTGTCCGCGGATGAGGGTGGAGAGGGTGTCGATGCCCGAGATACCGGTGTTGATGTAGTTTCTCGGATAAATGCGCGACACGGGGTTGATCGCCGTGCCGTTGATGTTGCGTTTTGTCTCGGGGTAGATGGGGCCGAGGCCGTCGATGGGTCTGCCTGCGCCGTCGAGGATACGCCCGACAATCTCGGGAGAGAGGGGCATCTCCATCGGGTGACCTGTCAGACGGGCGGAGGTGTTGTTGAGGCTGATGTCGCGCGTGCCTTCAAATACCTGCACGACTATGCGCTCGCCCTCGATCTGCACGACTCGTCCCTG
>ONPE01000187.1 GCA_900319615.1 uncultured Eubacteriales bacterium | reverse complement strand
ACAGCCGCGCCGACCTTCATATGCTTCGGGAACGGCGTGCTGTAAAACAGCCTGTCGAGGAAAGAGAGTATCGTGCCGTTGGGCGAGCCGTAGTAGACCGGGCTGCCGATGACCAAGCCGTCCGCCGCTTCAAACTTGGGAGCGACTTCATTTACGAGGTCGTCAAACACGCATTTGCCGAGGCTGCCGCATCGGTTGCAGCCTATACAGCCTCTTACCGCCTTGCTGCCGATCTGCACCGTCTCTGTTTCGATGCCTTCTTCGGAAAAAATCTTAACCATTTCGTAGAGTGCCGCGGCAGTACAGCCTTTTGCGTGCGGACTGCCGTTTAGCAATAATACTTTAGCCATTATTATCCTCCGTTTCATTGATTATAAAATGATTCTGTCACCTGATCCAAAAACCTCTCAGCTATCGGGGTGAAGGTCTGGAATTTGTTCCGGATCAGGAAGAGCTTTGTTTCGAGCCTCGGTGAGAGCGGCCGAAAAACCAGACCGCTTTCCTCAGAGGTATTTATCAGCTTGTCAAAGGTCAGCAGATACCCGAGACCCTCCATAACAAAGATGGATGAGTTGTACGCGAGCCGGAAGGAGCCCTCGAGGGTGAGCTCGCTCATGCGCTCGCCTGCCCAGCGTGGGATATCGTTCTTCCACGACTGCTGTGAGCAGAACAGCGGCAAGCCGACAAGATCGTCTACGCGGACGGTCTTTTTCTTTGCCAGCTTACAGCCTGCGGGCATGACGACGCCCCATATGTCAGCCTCGGGGAACTCGACGCAGTTATACTTTTTCGGGTCGGGAGTATCGCACAGCACGGCGAAGTCGAGCAGCCCCTTGTCGAGCTTTTCGGTCACCTGCTCGGTATCGCCGCTGGTGATGTGGTAGTTGAGCTTTGGGTAGAGGTTTTTCAGCGAGCGGATGGCGCGTGCGAGGTAGCGTATCTGATAGGATTCGCCGAGCCCGAGATACAGATCGCCGCCGGTGATGTCGTCGAGAGTGAGGAATTCGCGCTCGATCTTATCCGCCATCGTCACCAGATCCTCGGCTCTGTCGCGCAGGAGTATCCCCTCGTCGGTGAGGGATATGCTGAAGCTGTGGCGCTCAAAGAGCTTTTTGCCGAGCTCATCCTCCAGCGAGCGCAGGGCTTTGGATAAGGTCGGCTGGGTAACGTGCAGCAGCTCGGCGGCTCTCGTCATGTTCTCCTCACGCGCTACGGCGAGGAAGTATCTGAGCGTGCGTATCTCCATTTTGACCTCCTTATGATGATCGTCTGCGGTTGACATCTTGGTTGACATTAAAGTCCGATCAGCTGTGATGAAGCGTATCTGCGCCGTTTGGTTTACGCCCCGGTTTACGCTTGGTTTACATCCCGGTTGACGTTAAAAGCCCGATAAACAGTGAGTTTTCAGCTTATGTAAACTATGTAAACCTATATTTTAAAGAAAAAATATTATATAGATAAGGGGTAAGAAAGTGCAGAAAAAAGTTTTTTGCCCCCGGTTTACAGTTTACGGTTTACATCCGGGGCTGTTTTATCCGATTGATATTCCTAAAAGTTATATCCTGATATTCATTATAACCATTAGCGAAACAAAAATCAATATGTTATCATAAAGCTGCAAAGAAAAAAGGACGGTGAGTGGATTGGAAAACACCCTGACAGCGATCCTGTCCGATATCGGACTCTCGCAGGAAAAGGTATCGGCTGCCGAAAGATTAAGAGCAGCCGGTAAATGCGACGACCTGCAAAAGTATCTGCGGATGTGCCGATGCGACCTGATAGAAGAGATGCACAGCACCCAGAAAAAGGTCGATAACTTAGACTACTTACTCAGACAAATCAAAGGAGGAGCTTTATCATGATGAAAACAGCAGATTTAGTTTTGACACAGGCTTGGGACAAGACCTTCCCGAAAAGCGAAAAGGTTGATCACAGCAAGGTGACCTTTATCAACCGCTACGGCATAACCCTCGCGGCGGATATGTATGTACCGAAGAACGCCGCCGGTAAGCTGCCCGCGATAGCGGTATCGGGACCCTTCGGCGCGGTGAAGGAGCAGTGCTCCGGGCTGTATGCCCAGACGATGGCTGAGCGCGGTTTTCTGACGATAGCCTTCGACCCGTCCTTTACCGGCGAGAGCGGAGGCGAGCCGCGGTATATGGCGTCGCCCGACATCAACACCGAGGATTTTCAGGCGGCGGTCGATTTCCTCTCCAACTGCGGCAAGGTCGATCCCGACCGCATCGGTATCATCGGCATCTGCGGTTGGGGCGGCATGGCGCTGAATGTCGCCGCGCTCGATACGCGCATCAAGGCGACGGTCGTATCCACCATGTACGACATGACCCGCGTGAACGCCAACGGCTACTTTGACAGCGAGGACAGCGAAGAGCAGCGATACGAGAAAAAGGCGGCGCTGAACAGTCTGCGTACCGCAGAATACGCAAAGGGCGAATACTCACGCGGCGGCGGCTGTGTGGAGCTCCCGGTGCCTGACGATATGCCGTTCTTCGTCAAGGACTACAGCGAATACTACAAGGGCAGAGCCTATCACGAGCGTTCGCTGAACTCAAACGAAGGCTGGAACACCGTAGGCTGTATGTCCTTCATGAATCAGCCGATCCTGAAGTATTCTCACGAGATACGCTCCGCGGTACTTATCATCCACGGCGAAAAGGCGCACTCCTGCTATTTCGGAAAGGACGCGTTCAAGAACATGACCGCCGACAGCAAGTATACAGATAACAAAGAGCTGCTCATCATCCCCGGCGCTGTGCACACCGATCTGTATGACAACACCGACGTTATCCCGTTCGACAAGATGGAAGATTTCTTCTGCAAGAATTTGATGTGAGGTAAAGAACATGGCTAAGAAAGTATTGATCATCAGCACGAGCATCCGTGCGAACAGCAACTCCGAGATACTGGCAGCAGCCTTTGCCGACGGCGCGAGAGAAGCCGGCAACGAGGTGGAGTGCGTCACGCTCAAGGACAAGACCATCGGCTTTTGCAAGGGCTGTCTCGCCTGTCAGAAGCTCGGACGCTGCGTCATCGACGACGATGCGAACGATATCACCGAAAAGCTGCTGGACGCAGAGGTCGTTGTATGGGCGACGCCGATATATTACTACGAGATGAGCGGTCAGAGCAAACTCCCTTTATTCGCGCGATTATCAGTTTCGCGACGTCTATCTGCTGACCACCGCCGCCGAGGATGAGGACGGTGTGGACGAGGGCGCGTGCAAGGGCTTGCAGGGCTGGATAGACTGCTTTGAAAAAGCACGGTTCGCCGGGAAGGTTTTTGCCGGAGGTTATGATAAGCCCAAGTCTATAGAGGGCAGCGAAAAGCTGAAAGAAGCCTATGAAATGGGTAAAGCGATCGAATGATCCTTTACGGAGAGGAGCCCGGATATGAAAAGGATGTTCACAGCGATCGTGCTGACTATCGCTGTCTGCGCTATATTTGCAGCTTGTAACATGGCGCAGAACAAAGCGACCGGGGCGGTCACTCAGTCGCCGACGCAGAGCGTCACCGCTACAAAAGAAACGACAAAGCCGACACTTGCCGAAGGAAGCTCCGCAACCCAGCCGTCGGCAACAGCTCCGGCGGGCACGCAGGCATCCCCGGAAACCGAACGGCAGCCTGATCAAAGCACAGAACAGGCTCAGGAGGATAATATGATGCTTCAAATGTCAATAGGCGGCACGCCGGTAGAGGTCGCATGGGAGGACAACGAGGCTGTAGAAGCGCTCAGGGAGCTGTGCAAAGATCAGGCGCTCACGATTGAGATGTCTATGTACGGCGGATTTGAGCAGGTAGGCTACATCGGATCAGCTCTGCCGCAGAGCGATGTGCAGACCACAACCTCAGCCGGAGATATCATGCTCTATTCCGGCGATCAGATGGTAGTCTTCTACGGCTCAAACACTTGGGCATACACGCCCCTCGGTCACATCACCGACAAAACGCAGGCGGAGCTGACGCAGCTCCTTTCTAACGGAAACGTTACCGTTACGCTTGCTTTTTAACTACAAGGGAGGTATATATGAAAAAGAC
>ONPE01000011.1 GCA_900319615.1 uncultured Eubacteriales bacterium | reverse complement strand
TCCTTAGGCTTCGGCAAGAGCTTCGGCGTCATCGAGGTCAAAGACGGTCAGGTGATATCCAATATCGCCCGACTGAAATAAACAAGGCTCATCAAGCGGCAAATAAGCGATGTCATCAATCGGTTGAGATTGCCGCGCCCTAAAGGGCACGCAATGACTAATAAAACAGGGCTCGCAATGACTAATAAAATATAACAGTAGATTTTTATTTTAATATATGTTATAATGATTTGAGATGTGTTTGAAAAGGCGGTGAGAGCGTGGATATCAACCTGCAAAAGGACAACGAGGCTGCAATACTCAGCCTGATACGCTCAGGCCGTATACCGCACACCGTCATCATCGAGGGCGGCAGTAAGGAAGAACGCGACAGCGCCGCTGTGCTGCTGGCTGCAGGAGCCGTATGCGAGGGCGAGGAGCTTAGGCGGCAAGCATCCGGATGTGTTCATCCCCGAGCCCAGCAAGAATCTCAAAAGCGGCATCCTCTCGCTCAAAGACCTGCGCGACAATTACCTCGCACAGATCAGCATAAAGCCGAACGAGGCCCGGTGCAAGGTATACATCTTCACCGACGCGGATACCCTGCTCAGGGAGGATTCGCAAAACGCCCTTTTGAAAACCATCGAGGAACCGCCGCAGGAGCTGCTGTTCATCTTCACCGCCGAAAGCGCGCAGCATCTGCTGCTGACCGTGCGATCGCGAGCGAGGATCATCACGCTGAAAAACACCTCTCTCACCGATGAAGAGAGCGAAGAGGCGGCTGACGCTATGATAAACGGCATAGTGTCGCTCTACGAATACGACCTGCTCGCGGCGCTGCACCCGCTCGAGGATAAAGAACGGCTCAGGTCTGCGCTCGCCGTATTATGCGAAAAGCTGAGGCAGGCGCTGTGCTTCTACAGCGGCGTCCCCACAGGCGACGAGAGCGTCAAAAAGCTGACCCGCAAGCTCGACCGCGCCCGTACCATAGCGCTTATCGAGGCTACCGGCGCGGCTATAGATAAACTGAAAACCAACGTCAACATACAGCTGCTTACAACGTGGCTGTCATCACAATACAGGAGGATCACATGGCAGAAGTAATCGGAGTAAGATTCAAGGAGGTAGGCAAGGTCTACTACTTTGATCCCGACAACAACAAGCTGAAGCTGAACGACACCGTTATCGTCGAGACCTCGAGGGGCGTCGAGTGCGGAGTCGTAGCCATAGAGAACAAAGAAGTCCCCGACGAAGAGATCGTCCATCCGCTCAAAAAGCTGATCCGCAAGGCGACAAAGGATGATATGCGCCGTCTGGAGGAGAATCACCGCAAGGAAAAGGAGGCTCTCAAGATCTGCGAGCAAAAGGTAGCCGAGCACGGCTTGGAGATGAAGCTCGTGGACGTAGAGTACACCTTTGATAACTCGAAGATACTCTTCTATTTCACCGCCGACGGCAGAGTCGACTTCCGCGCGCTGGTCAAGGATCTCGCGTCCATCTTCCGCACGCGTATCGAGCTCAGGCAGATCGGCGTGCGCGACGAGAGCAAGATGCTCGGCGGCTTGGGCGTATGCGGCAGACCCTTCTGCTGCTCGAGCTTTTTGGGCGAGTTCCATCCCGTCTCTATCAAGATGGCTAAGGAGCAGGGGCTCTCGCTCTCGCCCACCAAGATATCCGGCACCTGCGGCAGGCTGATGTGCTGTCTGAAATACGAGCAGGAGGCATACACCGACCTCTTGAAGCACACGCCCAAGGTAGGAGCCATAGTCAAGACCCCCTACGGCAGAGGCTTGGTCGTAGAGACCAATCTGCTGACCCGTACCCTCAAGGTCAAGATGGACAACACCCCTGCGGACGCCGCCCCTCAGACCTTCAAGGTCAAGGAGGTAAAGGTGGTCAAGGACGGATACATCAAGGTCAACAAAAAGGAACTTGACGAGCTCAAAGAGCTGGAGGATAAGTGATCCGCCCGACTTGCGATTTGTCATAAAATTACAAGGAAGAGGTTTTTTAGTTAGCTTTTGCTAATTTTTGATATAATACCTTGAATTTTTAAAATTATGTGCTACAATGAAGTCAAAATCAATAAGGAGGTTTCATCATGGCTTATAAGATTTCTGACGATTGCATTTCCTGCGGCGCTTGCGCAGATCAGTGCCCCGTTAACGCTATCGCTGAGGGCGACGGCAAGTACGAGATCGACGCCGATGCTTGCATCGAGTGCGGCGCTTGTGCAGATGCTTGCCCCGTAGAGGCTCCCGCTGCCGAGTAATCAACTTCGTTACATGACCGAGGCTTTTTGCCTCGGTTATTTTTTTGTCGGTTTACAATCCCATTTGATTATGATATGATATTATTGATATCATTACGAGCAGAGCATATAGATTGTTATTGCGAGGTTCCTAAGGAGCCGTGGCAATCTCAACCTTATTATTGACTATTACCGGAAAGGAGAGCCGATATGCGTACAGAGCCCTTGGGCAGCGGCGTACAGATCTACGTCACCGACACCCACCACTTCACCACCGACACGATACTGCTGTCAAACTTCGCCGCCGTGAAGAACGGCGACCGCGTCGTCGAGCTGGGCACAGGCTGCGGCACGATACCGCTGCTGATGATACGCGACAGCTCTCCCAAGAGCATCATCGCCGTCGAACTGCAGCAGGACGCGATCGAGCTGCTCAAAAGCAGCATCGACCTCAACCTGCAAAACGGTGTTGAAAAATCCGCTCTGATACATCCGCTGCACGGCGATATCCGCGATATCGCGAGCCTGCTCCCGGCAGGAGAGAGCGACCTCGTCGTCTGCAACCCGCCGTACAAGCTGAGCGGCTCCGGGATCACCAACCCCGATCCCTCCAAGCTGACCGCCCGACATGAGAGCGAGTGCACCCTCGACGATATCTGCGAGGCGGCGAGGTGGCTGCTGCGCTTCGGCGGCCGCTTTGTGATGTGCCAGCGGCCGGAACGCCTCACGGACGTTTTATCCTGCATGAGGGCGCACGATCTGGAGCCCAAGCGCCTGCGCATGGTGCAAGGCAGAGCCGGCAAAGCGCCCAAGCTCTTTTTATGCGAGGCAAAGCGCGGCTCAAAGCCCGGATACATGGACGTCCTCCCTGCGCTTATCATCGAGGACGAAAGCGGCTTCACCGACGAGATGAAGCAGATATACGCAAGCTACAAGGAGGGTCACGATGGAGCATAACACGCTGTATGTCGTAGGCACGCCCATCGGCAACATGGGTGATATGTCGCCGCGCGCCGTAGAGGCGCTGGAGTCGGTCGACTTTATCGCCGCCGAGGATACGCGTGTCACCGTCAAGCTGCTGAACCACTTCAACATCAAGAAGCCGATGGTCAGCTACTTTGAGCACAACAAGCACGATAAGGGCGAGAAAATAATCGAGCGCATCCTATCGGGCGAGAGCTGCGCCGTCGTCACCGACGCAGGTATGCCGTGCATCTCCGATCCCGGTGAGGATCTTATCAAGCAGTGCGAGCAGGCAGGCATACGCACGGTCGTCGTACCCGGTCCCAGCGCCGCGATATCCGCGCTTGCCGTATCGGGGCTCGAGACCGGCAGATTCACCTTCGAGGGCTTTTTGTCCGTCAACAAAAAGAGCCGCAGCGAGCATCTCGAGAGCCTCCGCGACGAACGCCGCACGATGATCTTCTATGAGGCTCCGCACAAGCTGCCGAATACCCTCAAAGACCTTTACGATAACTTCGGCGACCGAAAACTGACCATCGCCCGCGAGCTGACCAAGCTGCACGAGGAGATCATCCGCACCACTACAAAGGACGCGCTCAGATATATCGACGAACCCTTAAAGGGCGAGATCGTGCTTATCCTCGAGGGCAAGAAGGAGCAGAGCGCATCATCCATCACCCCGGAGGAAGCCGTCGCCTACGCCAAAAAGCTCATAGAAAACGGAATGCGCCCCACCGACGCCGCTAAAGAAGCCGCGGCTATGGCAGGGCTGAAAAAGAACGATATTTACAGGGAGCTGCTATGAACTACGAACAAAGTCTGGAATACATCCACTCGCTTGACAAATTCGGCTCGCGACCCGGTCTTGACAGGGTACGCAAGCTGTTCAACAGGGTGCCGAACATCCTCAACCAGCGCTTCATCCACATCGCCGGCACCAACGGCAAGGGCTCGGTATCGACAATGCTCAGCTCGATATTGGAGCAGGCAGGTCATCGGGTGGGTCTGTTTATCTCGCCGTACATCGTCGACTTCCGCGAGCGTATACAGATAAACAACCGCATGATCTCAAAGGAGGAGCTCGCCGAGGCGGTGACATACTTCAAGCCTATCCTCGAAGAGCTCGACGCCCAAGGGATCGTGATAACCGAATTCGAATTTCTCACCGTGCTGAGCTTCTGGATATACAAGCAGAACCGCTGTGACGTCGTTGTATGCGAGGTCGGCATGGGCGGTCTGCTGGATTCGACCAACCTCATCCCCTATCCCCTGTGCTCGGTCATCACGCGCATCGACCTCGATCACACCGCCTTCCTCGGCGATACCATCGAGGAGGTCGCCGCGCAAAAGGCAGGCATCATCAAGACCTACTCCACCACCGTCACCGCCGCCCAGCGCAGGGAGGCGTATGCCGTGATAGAGCAGAAGGCTCGCGAGGAGCACAACACCCTCTACCGCGGCGAGGACGTCAGGCTGACGATCAGCGCCAACAGCAAGGACGGCACGCGCTTCGTCTATCGCGATACCGATATGACTCTCCCCCTGATCGGCACGCACCAGATCGACAACCTGCGCTGCGCTTTAGCGACCGTTGAGGTGCTGATAAACGAACACTACTTCGATATCACCCCCGAGCATATCCGCGCCGGTCTGCTGAACGTCCGTCATCCGGCAAGGTTCGAGAAGCTGCACGACGACCCCGTCGTCATCCTCGACGGCGCGCATAATCCCAACGGTCTCAGCGCCTTCTCGGAGGCTGTTCGCGCCTACTACCCCGACGGCGGCAAGACGCTGATCATTGGGCTGCTCGCAGACAAAGACAGCTCCTCTCTGCATCTGCTCAAGGGGCTGTTCACGCACATCATCGCGGCTGACATAGATAACCCCCGCGCTCTGCCGGCTGACGAGCTTGCAAAAAGCCTTTACGGGATCGCACCGCAAATCGAAATAATCCCGAATCCGCGCGACGCCTTTGACAGAGCCCTGAGCCTCGGTGACGACATCTTCGTCTGCGGCTCGCTGTACCTCGCGTCTGAGATTCGCCCGTACATTTTGTCCGTCTTCCCCGACCTTTCGACTCCCGACGGCAAAAACAACGCATAATACGATTATTCCGCAAATTCCCGACAACCGAATAAAACAGATTTTTCAAGCCTATCCTAATATCATTAGGATAGGCTTTTTGGTACACCATATTTTTGGTACACCATACTTTTGCGTTTTGCGGGTGTCATTGGTCGATAGATCACTGCGTTTACAGATAATTTGCAACCGCTGTAACATCAAAGCGCAGCTAATCGTTAGCATAATTTACAGCTCGATCACGGTGTTTATATTTTTACTGAAAACGCTACACATCAAGGCGCGGCTAACCGCAGATATCATCACAGGATAAACATAACCGACAAATCTTAAACATAAAAACATGACCAAGGAGGACAGGCATGGTTGACATAACATATCACAACGGCGCGGTCACGGCAAAGCTGATCGGTGAGATCGACCACCACATCGCACCGTCGATACGCGGCGAGATAGACGCCTTTTGCGAGAGCTACCGCCCGGCGAGGCTTATACTCGACTTCGGCAAGGTAGGATTTATGGATTCTTCCGGGATCGGGCTGATCATGGGGCGCTACCGCATGATCTCGCTGATCGGAGGCAGGCTCGAGGTAGTGAATATCCCTGCAGGCATGAAAAAGATCTTCATCCTGTCGGGGCTGGAGAATCTGGGGGTCTTGAAATGAAAAACACCGATATCATCAACAGCATGAAGCTCAGCTTCCCGTCCAAGAGCGCTAATGAGAGCTTTGCAAGAGCGGCTGTGGCGGCTTTCCTCTTGCCGCTCGACCCGACCGTCGCCGAGATCTCGGACGTCAAGACCGCCGTATCCGAGGCTGTCACCAACGCTATCGTCCACGCCTACCCCGAGAGCTACGGCGTCGTGTACATAGAGGCTCAGCTCACCGCCTCCGGGCGTGCCGTCATCAGGATACGCGACAAGGGCGTGGGCATCCCCGACATCAAACAGGCTATGGAGCCGCTGTACACCACCTCTACGGATGAGAGGGCGGGCTTGGGCTTTGCTGTGATGCAGAGCTTTTGCGACAGCGTAAAGGTGCGCTCAGCCGTAGGCAAGGGCACCACCGTCACGCTCGAAAAATCCATCATCCGCGCATCCTATGGAAAAAAATGAGCTGATAGAGCAGAATCTGCGGCTCGTCCACGCCTGCGCGCACCGCTTCACCGGCAAGGGCGTAGAATATGACGATCTGTACTCTGCCGGCTGCGTCGGACTTGTCAAGGCAGTGAACCGTTTCGACCCCTCCTTAGGCTTCCGGCTGTCCACCTACGCTGTGCCTGTAATCCTCGGCGAGATCAGGCAACTGTTCCGCGACGGCGGCAGCGTGAAGCTCTCGCGCTCTCTGAGAGAGCTAAGCCTCAAAGCTAACGATATCTGCGTCCGATATAAGGCAGAGAACGGCGCGGATATCGGCGTTGCAGCGCTCGCAGAGCAGCTCGGCACAGACGTATACACAGCATCACAGGCGCTAAACGCATCGCAGACCGTGCTGTCCTTATCGGGCGACGGTGATGACGGCGGACTCGATATCCCTATCCCCTCTCCCGAAGAAGCCCTGACGGACAGGCTATCTCTCAGGCAGGCTGTCGAAGCCCTCGACTCGGACGAGCAAAGCCTCATCCGGCTGCGATATTACCGGCACAAAACGCAGACCCAGACGGCAGAAGCACTCGGCACGACTCAGGTACAGATCTCGCGCAGGGAAAAGAAAATACTGCTAAAGCTGAGAGCTCAGCTTATATAAAACCGCCCTCCGCACGGATCCGGTAGTTTTCCGCGAAGCAAACGGATGTATCCGTAGGGTACGGCGGTTCCCGACGTACCGCAGGGTGACGGGCTGTAATGTTAGCATAAACGTTCAGAGAGCAATAAATGACGAGCGCGTCCGGTACGTCGCAAGCGCTGTACCCTACCACTCTCTTTGTTCAGTATCATAAATTCACAGGCGACTGCCCTACAATAAAGTGTATAAAAAAAGCCGACCCGTGTTTTACGGATCGGCTTACGTTGCATTATCCGGTTATTGTGCCTCGTACATCTTCTTCAGATCCTCGAGGTCATACGGCGTTTGCTGATACAGATAGTAGTTCAGCCAGTTAGCATACAGGAGCGAGCCGTGCGAACGCCATGTCATGATCGGCTTGCGGTTGACGTTGTTCTCGGGGAAGTAGTTGTACGGCATACGGATGTTCAGCCCCTTCTCCACGTCGCGGTAATACTCCCTCGCGAGGGTGTCGTAATCGTACTCACAGTGACCGAGCAGATAGAATTCCCTGCCGTTCTTCGAGCAGATTATAGCGGCTCCCGCCTTGCGTGAGGTCGCGAGTATCTCGAGCTCCGGTACAGCCTCTACGTCGCCGGGTCTGATGCCCGTGTAGCGAGAGTGCGGTACGAGGAAGAAATCGTCGAAACCGCGCATCAGCGGATGCTTGGAGTTGAGTATCATGTGATTGTAGATGCCAAAGAGCTTTTTGGGCAGCTCGTACTTCTCGATGCCGTAACGGTAGTACAGCCCTGCCTGAGCACCCCAGCAGATGAACATCGTGGAGTAGACGTTCTTCTTCGCCCACTCAAAGACCTCGCACAGCTCCTCCCAGTAATCGACCTCTTCAAAAGGCATCTGCTCTACCGGAGCGCCGGTGACGATCATGCCGTCGAACTTCTCATGGCGCACCTCGTCAAAGGTCTTGTAGAACTTGGTCAGGTGCTCTTCGGAGGTGTTCTTCGACTTGTGGCTCTGCATCTGCATGAGCTCTACCTCCACCTGCAGCGGAGAGTTGCCCAGCAGCCTCATGAGCTGGGTCTCGGTCTCGACCTTGGTGGGCATGAGGTTGACGATGACTATTTTCAGCGGTCGGATGTCCTGTGTCGTTGCGCGATCCTCCTGCATGACGAAGATATTCTCGCTCTCGAGTATCTTTATCGCAGGCAGGTCGTTTTGTATTTTGATCGGCATATTACCGTTCCTTTCAGTTGGGTTAATGGCGAATAACTGACGGTGGAAAGTATCGGGGGCTTCGCCCTCACCTGATCACAGGGATCAAAACGCGCCAGAAAAAACCGACCGTATTCACCCTTCACCGTTATTCACCGCATCGCATCGCGATGCATCAATACTGCTTGCCCCAGTAGACCATGTGCTTTGCAGGTCTGCCGCAGCAGGCGCAGACGTCGCCGAGGTTCTCTTCCTCGAACGGGATGCAGCGTGACTTGACGCCGCCGGTGACGTCCTTAATCTTATCCTCGCACGCGCTGTCGCCGCACCACATCGCCTTGATGAAGCCCGGCTTGTTCTTCGCGGTCTCGACGAATTCGTCGAAGTTGCGCGCTGTGTGAGTCTTCTCTTTCATGTTCTCGAGAGCGCGGGCGTACATATCGTCGTGGATCTTATCGAGCAGCTCGGCGATAGCCTGATCCACTCCGTCGAGGGATACGAACAGCTTCTCTCTTGTATCTCTGCGGACGAGCACGCACTGATTCTTCTCGATATCCTTGGGACCGAGCTCCAGACGAACCGGCACGCCCTTCATCTCATACTGGGCGAACTTCCATCCCGGGCTCTGGTCGGAGTCATCGAGCTTTGTGCGGAACTTTTTGCTGAGCTCATTATACAGCTCGTTCGCCTTATCGAGGACGCCCTCCTTATGCTGAGCGATCGGGATGATAGCCAGCTGGATCGGAGCGACCCTCGGGGGCAGGACAAGACCGTCGTCGTCGCTGTGCACCATGATCAGCGCGCCGATCATACGGGTGCTTGTGCCCCATGAGGTCTGGTGCGGATAGTGCAGCTTGTTGTCGCGACCCTGATAGGTGATATCGAAAGCCTTTGCGAAGCCGTCGCCGAAGTAATGCGAGGTACCGCCCTGCAGCGCAACGCCGTTGTGCATCATCGGCTCGATGGTGTACGTCTCCATCGCGCCGGCAAAGCGCTCCTTCTCGGTCTTTCTGCCGGTTACGGCAGGGATGGCGAGGGTCTCTTTATAAAAGTCGGTATATACCTGCAGCATACGCAGGGTCTCTTCACGAGCCTCTTCCTCGGTCTCGTGCATGGTGTGACCCTCCTGCCACAAAAACTCGGATGTACGCAGGAACGGGCGGGTGGTCTTCTCCCATCTCACGACGGAGCACCACTGGTTGTACAGCTTGGGCAGGTCGCGGTAGGTGTTGATGACCTTCGCGTAGTGCTCGCAGAAGAGGGTCTCGGAGGTCGGGCGAACGCACAGCCTCTCAGTCAGCTTCTCTGAGCCGCCGATGGTGACCCAGGCGCACTCGGGGGCAAAGCCCTCTACGTGATCCTTCTCCTTCTGGAGCAGGCTCTCGGGGATGAACATGGGCATATACACGTTCTCATGTCCTGTTTCCTTAAAGCGGCGATCCATATCCTTCTGGATATTCTCCCATATCGCGTAGCCGTAGGGGCGGATGACCATGCAGCCCTTGACGTTGCTGTAATCAACGAGCTCCGCCTTCTTCACGATATCGGTATACCATTTTGCAAAATCCTCGTCGCGGCTTGTGATAGCCTCGACCATCTTTTTATTCTGAGCCATAAGTTCCTCCTTATGATGATTGGCGTTTCATAAAGGCTCAAAGAGCCTAATCAAAGAGTATTATACTATTATTATGCGCCGTTTGCAAGAGTTGATTTGCGCCAACCGCCGCCCGATTGACAGAGAATATTGTGAATAATGTGCAAAAGAGCAAAACAAAAGGCTCCCTTGTGTAAGGGGAGCTGCTGAGTGAAGTAAGGCTGAGGGATTGTATTATTTGATCGAGCGTCAGCGAGATACCGAAGCAAGGCATCCCTTTTCTAAGGTAGGTGGCGCGAGACACGTGTGTCGCGCGCCGGAGGGTTGCCGCAAAGCGGCTTGAAGACTTCATCTGAATAAAGCGGTTTTCAACTCTCATATTCGCGGAAAAACCGAATCAAAACACCCCCGACAAAAAAGAGGCGACCGAACGGCCGCCCGATTATTATAAAGTTTTGAATCTATGCCGCCGAATTCTGACGATAGTCGATGACCGTGACCGTCAGCTCGCTTGCTACCCTCTGGATAGCGTCAAGTATTTTTTCGATAGATTTGATGACCTCAGTGCTAAAATACTCTTCACCGCACTGCTCGCACTTCATGCACGGGACGTTTTTGATTACGATGATATAATTGCCCTGCTTTTCGACATATTCGGTAACAGCGGTTTTCTCGGTTCCGCCGCAAAAAACACATTTCATGTTAATGCTCCTTTCTCGTTTTTAAGTCCGATTCCCATTCTTCGGGATCGGGTTCATATGCCGTTATAACTGAGATATACTCGATATCGCTGCCTACAACAGTGTGCAAATCCCGACTTTCGACCGTTCCGAAAATCAAGCAGCTCGGTAAAGGTCTGTCGTCGGGGTACTCTTCTATTATCTCTCCGCTTTGTATACAGCCGATCACTTCGTCCGATGTTATCCTGCGCTCTCTCATGCGCTTTAATGCGTGCAGCGACCACTGTATTCGATCTTCTTCACAAAGACGTCGGATAAGGTCGATATCCATCTTTGATTCTCCTTGATAACTTTGATTTATCACTTTACTCTATCCTACCATATCCACCATCCGTTTGCAACAGCAAACCGCGGTTTTGCGCAAAAAAAGAGGCGGCTTAAAGCCGCCTGTTCCTGTTGCAAATGCTTATTTGATGTTTGCTTCGATATAGTTGACGAGGTCGCCCACCGTGCGGATGTTCTCGATCTCTTCGTCGGGGATCTCGATCTCGAACTCGTCCTCGATGGACATCAAAAGATCGACGACGTCCAGAGAATCCGCGCCGAGGTCATCCTGCAGGTCGGTATCGTTCTGCAGAGAATCTTCTTCTACGTCAAACTGTTCGGCAAGGATAACCTTAATCTTTTCTAATACCATTTTATTGCCTCCTAATTTTATTACGCATGCACATATACAGCGAGTGTGTTCCCATATCACAACAACATATTATTAGTATTATCGCCCTTTGTCAATAATTATGTCAATTTTTTAACTGTTATTGCTTGCTTGGAATTAAGAAGCGTACATTTTGTGTGAAATCTTACAGGATATTACAATATTTTGGGTTATTTCGACTACTGCCTTTTGGTTATCCAATAAAAGAGCGGAATGGTCAGAAAGACGACCCAGGCAGGGTGCCAGATGCCCATTGTCACGCCGAGGATCAAGAATATCATCACCGCCAGCACCGGATAGCAGAATATATACGCTTTGCGCTTGATGATCGCCTCGACCAGCGTGTAATACAGCGGGATGGTCAGGAAGACTATCCAGCCCCATCCCCAGCCGCCCATCACATTGAACGTGCCGAACAATATATACGCGGCCGCGGCAACGATGGGATAAGGGAGCTTCATCCAGATATTGCTGTTCTTCTTTTCCTCCGCTATGATATCCTCGCTCTTGCGGACGACGCCGTTTTCGTCGGTATAGACCTTCTGCTCGCCGTTCTCGTTGACAAAAATACCGTGGCGGTCGATATCAACCTTTGTGCCGTTTTTATCGTGGACATGGATACCATCGAAGCCGACATGGACGCGCTCGCCGTTTTCATTCACTTCGGCGCGAGCGGCAGTATCGTCATTTCCGGTATTGCTATCTTTGTCGGATTCGGCCTTACCCTCGTCTGCGGGCTTGGCGCCGAGCATCATTTCGTCCAGAGTAACGCCGTATATCTTGCTCAGTTCAATAAGATTATCGGTATCGGGCGAAGCCTCGGCGCGCTCCCACTTGGATACCGCCTGACGCGATACTCCGATCTTCTCGGCGAGCTCCTCCTGAGAGAGCCCCATCTGCTTACGATATTGATAAAGTCTGTTTGCGGTCTCAATATTCATCGTTCTTCCTCCTTGCGCCGCTGTGCGACAGTTGCGCAGAGCAGCGTTTGATTTGATGGCTAAATCATAGCAAAAGCTCCCCGGTTGCGCTATCAATTCGTGTTGTCAATTCCGCAACTATCGGTTGCGGCTCACTGTTTAAGCCGTTTTTGCGTACCTATTTATGCGACTCACAGCAAAGCGCGATATTCGCGTACATCATTTTTCACAGAGTTTTGAGAAAGATCCTAGCGATTAAACCTCGATACCGCTCTGAGCTTTGAGGAAATCCATGACCTTTTCTTTGATGATATCGACGCCGCCTGCGCTGTCGCTCTCGATGTTGAGCGGAAGGATCGGGTCGTGCACCGACAGACGCAGCAGGAACCATCCGTCGCCGTTGTCCTTGTCGAAGCTGACGCGGATACCCTCGCGGTTATCGGGGGCGATGTGCCAGCCGGCTTCGCCCTCGGCGAACTTCTCCAGCTCTTCGATGACGCGTGCGCCGGTAGTTTTGAAATCCTTGTCGGTGATCTTTATGCGGATCTCACAAGCCTCCACAGGCTCTTTGAGATCGGCAAGCAGACTCTCGAGGCTCTCGCCCTTCTGCCTGAGCTGAGCCGCCTTGATGATGATCTTGGTGCACAGATAAGCGCCGTCGTCGAGGTAGTAGTTCTCTTCCATAGCGGCATGGCCGGAGGTCTCGATAGCCAGGGGCGCGCTTATCCCCTGCGCCTTGAGCTCGATCGCCTTGTTGATGACGTTTTTATAGCCGCGGCGATAGCGGTAGTGCTTGCCGCCCAGATGCTTCTCGATGAACTCGTTGAGCCCGGTGGAGGTGATGGAATCGGTGACCACGGTACCGCCGGGGCAGTTCTCGAGCGCCAGACAAGACGCCAAAGCCACAAGGCGGTTGCGGTTGATCTCTTTGCCGTACTTATCCACGGCGCCGCCCCTGTCAACGTCGGTATCGAAGATCACGCCGAGATCGGCGCCGCTCGTAAGAACAGCCTCGCATACCGAAGCCATAGCCTCGGCGTTCTCGGGGTTGGGGATGTGGTTCGGGAACATACCGTCGGGCTCGAGATAGCGCGAGCCGCTTGTATCCGCGCCCAAAGGAGCGAGCACCTTGTCTGCGTAAAAGCCGCCTGCGCCGTTGCCTGCGTCAACGACGATATGGAAGCCCGAAAGCGGATGATCATAGTCCTCCGCGTTGACTCCGCTCTTGATGATCTCGCGCAGATGAGCCGAATAATCCTCCATGTAGTTGATCGGCGCCACAGTGCCGCCGGCAGCCTGCTCCGGCTGATCGCCGTCCTGAGCGTGCTGCAGGATCGCCTCGATATCTGCAGAGTCAAGACCGCCGTCTTTTGTAAAGAACTTCAGCCCGTTGCGGTTGAAGGGATGGTGAGAGGCGGTTATCTGCACCGCAGCGTCGCAGCCGAGATCTACCGTAGTCATAAACATCGACGGGGTCGACGCAAGACCGCAGTCGTATACCTTTGCTCCCGCAGCGGTGAGCTGACGGATAACGATGTTCGCGATGCGCTCGCCCGAGATACGGCAGTCGCGCCCTACCGAGAAGACAAGCTCCTTCGCGGCTTTTCCGGTCTTTTCGCTCGCCCACAGAGCGAAGCCGTCCGCTATCCTTGCGACGACCTCGTCGGTCAGATTTACAGGCTCGCCCTCTACCCCGTCGCTCGCGATACCGCGAATATCCGTGCCGCTTTTGAATATCTTATACTGTTCGTTTAACATATAGACCTCCGAAAGGATGTTATTTTCTTATTCATTTTACCAAAAATTGCACACTAAAGCAAGCAGGAATACGCTTATAATGCGGATTATTTGCCTCAAAAAAGCCCGAAATCGTGATTTTGGCGTATTTTACAGTTAATTTATCTCAATAGAATATGAAATAGTGATTCTCCACAGTTTCCGCGTTTTTAATACGGCTTGGAGAAAAATGATGTCAATAGTTTTTGTTGAACATATACAATAATTATCCTTGTGCGTTATACAACTTTCATCAGTCATTTAGCAGCTTGTACAAAGAAATATGCATTTTGTTGTTGACATTCACGAAAAACGGGATATAATAAATAATGTCAAACGCGACTCCGCTTGGAAGGTACGGAGTCGTCCGACGCACACAGACGCATATTTATATACGCGTCAAACAGAATAGGAGATGATACCGTGAAGACTTCAGTCATGAGTTTGCACGACATCGATGTTTCTGATTTCTTAAGCGTACTTGACACTTGCGAGGGGAACATATATCTGGTAACCCATGAGGGCGACAAGCTCAATCTGAAAAGCAAGCTCAGCCAGCTGGTCGGCTTGACAAAGCTGATACAGGGCGGCAAGATCACCGAGGCGTTCGTCATGTGCGACAACCCGGTCGACGAGAGCAGGCTGTTCAGACTGAATATGTTCGGAGAAGCCGAGCACAGCGCTTAAAACAACAGAAACCGACTAAATTCGCTAACTACTTTTTTCATGTTAATTTAAATCCTAAAGCGAAAGAGGCGTTCTACGGAGCGTCTCTTTTGCTTTTTCTGTATTTTTCGGTATAAAAGCCTTATTTGCTCCATACAATAGAATCGTATATAAGATAACAGAGTAAATAAGGAGAATCGCTATGTCTGTCAGCTTAGATAAGGACAAAATCAAAACCTATATAATATCCGTGCTCGTGCCGCTCGTGCTGGGAGGGCTCGTGGGGCTGGTGACCTCGGGCTCGATGCGCTACGACTCGCTGATACAGCCGCCGCTT
>ONPE01000186.1 GCA_900319615.1 uncultured Eubacteriales bacterium | reverse complement strand
TTTCAGCCGTTCACCAACACCTACGCCCCGGTCGATAAACTGCGCGCGCTGTTCGAAGCGGCGATATCTCCCGATTACATCGTCGGCCTGAGCGTCGCCACCCGTCCCGACTGCCTCGGCGAGGATGTTCTTGAGCTTTTAGCCGGGCTGAACAAAAAGAAGCCCGTCACCGTGGAGCTCGGTCTGCAGACCATCCACGAGAGCACCGCGCGGTATATCCGCCGCGGCTATCCGCTGTCTGTCTACGACAGGGCGGTGCACGAGCTGCACGCTATAGGCGCTGAGGTCGTGACCCACGTTATCCTCGGTCTGCCGAACGAGACCGAGCAGATGATGTATGAAACGGTAAGCTATGTCGGGAGAGTGACCGACGGCATAAAGCTCCAGCTGCTGCACGTTATCGACGGCACCGACCTCGCCGACGAATACTGCAGCGGAGCCTTTGAAACGCTGACTCTTGAAGAGTACGCGCGCATACTCTGCCGGTGCATCGAGCTCCTGCCCCCGGATACGGTCATCCACCGTCTGACCGGCGACGGAGCCAAGCGCAGCCTGATCGCGCCCATGTGGAGCGCCGATAAAAAGCGCGTGCTCAACTATATCAACAAGCGACTCGATGCGGAGCATATTATCCAAGGCTCCGCGATAAAGGAAGTGTAAAGATGGCAAGGAACTACAGCACAGGCGAAGCAAAGCGCCTTTTGCGCACATACCGCGATCTTGAAGCAAAGCTGAACCGCCTCGACGACGCAGCTCAGCGCTGCCGCGCAGAGATAGACTCGGCGGCGTCCGCGATAGCCGAGGGCGAGTCTATGGAGCTTTTGGCGGATATCCCCGTCGAGGAGCTCAACCGCGACAAAAAAGGCATCCGCGTAAAGATGCTGCGCGACGCGGGCTTCTGCACCGTAGCCGATATATTGAAGGCGAGCAGCTATCAGCTCAGCTCCATCAACGGCATCAGCCCCGAGGGAGCCGTCACGATCAAAAACGCGGCGCAGGAGCTCGCGGCTCAGGCTGCCGACGGCGCGAAGATCCGCCTCAGCGCCGACGATAAGAACCCCCGCTCCACCGCTCTTGTGACGGCTTTAGGCAAGTACAAGAAGATGAAGCCTGCCATAGACTGCGCCGAAGATTTCCGCTCGAGCTACGGCTCCGCCCTCGCCGACGCCGCCGTCGCGATAAAGCCTGCTACGGGCGGCATCAGGTGGCTCTTCGCTTCATCCGATAAGAAGAACGCCGCAGATTCTGCCTGCGATACTATGTCGCGCATCCTCACCGACGAGAACATCTCGCAGATAAACGCCGCGCTCGATTCGCTCAACCGCTTCGGCTATACATCGTCAAAGGATGCGTGGGACGATTTCACCCGCGACAGCATCAGCTACGTCAATATCCTCGAGGAGACAGAGCCCGGTATGGTCGGCTCCGGCGACGGAGTTTACGGTCTGCCCGAGGAGCTCGCCGGGTCGGTCGCCGACGTAGAGCTCGATCTCACCGGCTTGAACTGCACCCTGCGCCGCTATCAGGAGTGGGGCGTGAAGTATGCCGTGGCTCAGCGACGCATCCTGCTGGGCGACGAGATGGGTCTGGGCAAAACCGTGCAGGCTATCGCCGTTATGGTGCACCTGCGAAATAAAGGAGCTACCCATTTCGCCGTGGTATGCCCTGCGTCGGTGCTCACCAACTGGTGCCGTGAGATCGCGAAGCACAGCGACCTGCCCGTGGTCAGAGTCCACGGCAGCGGTAAGGAGGCTGCTTTGTACGGCTGGCTGCGCGAGGGGGGCGTCGCCGTCACCACCTATGAGACCACCGCCGTGTTCGATATCGAAGAGAACTACCGCCTGACCATGCTCACCGTGGACGAGGCGCATTATATAAAGAATCCGTCGGCTCAGCGCACCGGCAACGTCAAGAAGCTCTGCGCCCGTGCCGAGAGACTGCTGTTCATGACCGGCACCGCGCTCGAGAACAGGGTAGGGGAGATGGCGACCCTCATCAACATCCTCAACACCGACGTCTACAAAGAGATTTCGCCGATGCTCTCGCTGTCGGCTGCGCCGAAGTTCCGCGAGGCTGTAGCGCCCGTGTACTATCGCAGAAAGCGCGAGGACGTCCTCACCGAGCTGCCCGAGCTTGTCGAGAGCCTCGAGTGGTGCGACCTCATGTCAAAGGAGAAGGAGATATACAAGGAGTCTGTCAGAGAGCAGAACTTCATGGCTATGCGGCGCGTGTCGTGGAACGTCGACGACCTGAGCGACAGCTCCAAGGCGCAAAGACTGCTCGAGATCGTGCAGGACGCACGTGAAGAGGAGCGCAAGGTGCTGATCTTCTCGTTCTTCCTCGACACGGTCGCAAAGATCGCCGCCATGCTCGGCGATTCGTGCATGGAGCCCATCACCGGCTCCGTCAGTCCGTCGCGCAGACAGGAGATCATCGACGAGTTCGACAAGGCTCCGGCAGGCTCGTCGCTTGTGGCGCAGATACAGTCCGGCGGCACCGGGCTGAACATCCAGAGCGCCTCGGTGGTTATCCTATGCGAGCCGCAGATAAAGCCGTCGATAGAGAATCAGGCGATCAGCCGCGCCTACCGCATGGGTCAGGCGAGGTCGGTGCTTGTATACCGGCTGCTGTGCGACGACACGATAGACGAGCGCATCATGAACATCCTCGAAGAGAAGCAGGGCGAGTTCGACGCCTTCGCGGATGAATCCAAAGCCGCCGAAGATACCCTCGAGCTCGATAAGGCAGCAATCGAGGGCATGATGCAGGCAGAGCAAAAAGCGCTGGAATAATTCATTTTTAGAAACAAAACCGATGAAACAACGCACCCGCATACTTGGGTCATGCGGTATTGCAAAAAAAGAGCACTTCCGATCATGAGGTCAGAAGTGCTTTTCTGTTGATATTAGTTGTGTAGAATCGAGCCGGGCTCAACCGATTATCTCGCGTATCTCTTCCTCGGCGTTTCGTACCTCCTCGAGGAATTCCTCCGACGATACGCGTATCGCTCCGTTGCCTAGGATAATCATCTGTTCCATGCCGTCGGAGGTCACGACCCTCACGCGGTTGTTCTTTGCCAGCTTGTAGGACGCGCGCTCGATGTACATATCCGCGGTCTCAGCCTCCTTGGTGTAGACGACGGTGATGTTGTCGAGCTTTTCGATCTCCCGGTCGTGCCCCTTCACGCGGTAGGCGTCAAAGACCAGTATCAGCTCGCATTTGCGGTAGCCCTGATAGTTGCACAGGATGTTGATAAGCGTGCTGCGTGCGGCGTCCATGCCGGTATCTGTCAGAGCCTT
>ONPE01000032.1 GCA_900319615.1 uncultured Eubacteriales bacterium | reverse complement strand
CTGTCCTCGTATACGATGAGGTACTCGCCCGACCAGTCAGCCTGATCCGCGGTGACCTTGACGTAAGCCTTCGCCTCGGGAGCCTCTGTAGGAGCTTCGGTGGGTGCCTCTGTGGGTGCCTCGGTAGGAGCTTCTGTCGGAGCCTCGGTGGGTGTTTCGGTAGGAGCCTCGGTGGGTGCTTCTGTAGGCTGAACGGTTCCTGTAAATCTCCAGAACTTCAAGGTCTGGTTAGAGATATTGACGCTGACGGAGGTGTAGCATCTCCAGTCCTGACTGTTAAACACGCCGATATAGCGCGATGTACCCACATTGTAAAGATAGCCTGTAGAGGTGTCGACGGTGAAGGTATCGTTGCCGCCGTAGCCTACGCGCAGACCGTTGTTGTTGGATATGCAATAGAGCTTCTTCTCGTTATCGGAAGGAGTCGAGAATGAATATTCGCCGTTGTCGATGCCGACGCTCCATGTGCAGGAGCCGAGATCGGTATAGGAACCTGTCAGCATGCCGTCGGATACCTCGAGGGCTACCGCTGTCGGAGCGCTGCCCGCGCCGTTGCCGTTATACAGACCGTAGATATCGCCGGAGGATACGGTATGAGTGATGATAACCTCGTCGTCGTCGGCGATATCGGTATAGGCTACCTCTTCCCATACGCCTACCCGGGCTTCTGTAGGAGCTTCGGTGGGAGCCTCGGTGGGCGCCTCGGTGGGTGCCTCTGTGGGTGCTTCGGTGGGAGCTTCGGTGGGTGTCTCGGTGTCGTCATAGGTGCCTGTGTCCTCGGAGTACTTCCAGAACTGCAGAGTCTGGTCGGAGATATTGACGCTTGTGCTGCTGTAGCATCTCCAGTCCTGACTGTTGAACACGCCGAGATATCTGGATGTGGCGGAATTCTTCAGATATCCGTCGCTGACAGTATATGTCTTGGCGGTTGCCGAGCCGCCTATGCGCACACCGTTGTTGGTGTTGCTGCAAACAAGATCGCCGCCCGATAAAGCGGTGAAGGAATACTCGCCTTCTTCAAAGCCGACGGAATAGGTGCAGGCAGAGATATCGTCGCTGCTGCCGGTCAGCTTCTCCTGAGTAGCCTCCTGATTTGACAAAACGGTGAACAGCACCGCGCCCGGAGCCGACGAACTGCCGTTTGCGCTCGACAGACCGTAGACGCCGTTTTTGGTCGCCATCGTGATGATGACCATGTCGCCGCTGACGACCTCGTCCGCCGTGACCGGATGCCAGCCGTATGCGGAGTCGGAAGGCGCCGCGCTTGATGTTGTGACAGGTATGATCGTGAATATGCTGAGTATCATCATAACAGAGAGCACGATACTCATTGTTCTTTTTAACATTTTCTTTATTGCCTCCTGTTTAAAAATTCGCCTTGTATAATTTCTAAGGCAACACCGCGCGATCCGCACGCCCGGATCATGCTGTATCGCCATGAATGTTTTTTGTGCGAAAACGTCCGCTGACCTTGTACGCTGCCGGAGCATCATATCGGACGCCGGATCATCTCTCCGTGAACGGAGCAGAATAATCGAGATCAGAGCAAAACATGATATTATCGACTTGTTATCGGCACAGAAAACAGGCGTTGTCTTTCGACACACCTGCATCATGCCGCGATTATTCATCAGTATTTTACCATATCGCCGTAAAGCGTGCAATCCAAAAAATCCCTGCTATATTTATACAATCTGCACATAAAAGAGCGTGTTCGGCGACTCGTCTCAGCCGTATGTTTCAGCAGATTTTAAAAGAAAACACTTTAATATCTATTGACAAATTTGCATTTTTGTAGTACATTTGTTCTATAAGATTAATAACAATGGGGAAGGTGGCTTTATGAGGAACTATATCAAAGTATATGTCAAGGTCATCTCTGATTTTGACACGACCGGATATATGCAGCCGCGTTCCGTTATTTGGGAAGACGGGAGAGTTTTCGCTATTGATTCCGTCAAGGATTTCCGACCAGCCTCGACCCTCAAAGGGCATCACAGCGGAGACTGCTATACGGTCGTCATAAAGGGCAAGGAACGCTTTCTCTTCTTCGAGAAAACCAACGAGCTGTTCGAATCATTGTGCGGCAGATGGTATATCGAGAAGCCGGTAGCATGACAGAGTATTTTTAAATGATAAGCGCGGTAAGATTTTACAGGGAGGATCAAAATGGAACGCACATATATCGCAATAGATCTGAAGAGCTTCTATGCCAGCGTTGAATGTGTAGAACGCAAGCTCGATCCTCTTACGACAAATTTAGTCGTCGCCGACCCCACAAGGACCGAGAAGACGATCTGCCTCGCGGTGTCGCCGTCATTAAAGGCATATAAAATATCTGGACGCGCGAGGTTGTTTGAGGTCGTGCAAAGGGTGAAGGAGATCAACAGCGAACGGCTGAGAAAAGCTGTCAAAAGCAAAAAGCTCCAAAAAGGAGAGGACGGGGAGTATCGCTTCGTATCTTCATCCTTCCACTCCCCTACCCTGTCCGCCGACCCCTCGCTGGAGCTATCTTACATCGTCGCTCCGCCGCGTATGCTGCTGTATGAGCAGTACAGCACGAGGATATACTCCGTCTATCTGAAATTCATCGCCCCGGAGGATATACACGTATACTCGATCGACGAGGTGTTCATCGACGCTACGCATTATCTCGGGCTGTACAAAATGACGGCTCATGAGCTGGCGATGGCGATGGTGCGCGAGGTGCTGCACACCACCGGGATAACGGCTACAGCCGGCATCGGCACCAACCTGTATCTCGCAAAGGTGGCGATGGATATCGTCGCGAAGCACGTCCCCGCGGACAAAGACGGCGTCCGTATCGCCGAGCTCGACGAAATGAGATACCGCGAGCTGCTGTGGTGCCACCGTCCGCTGACCGACTTCTGGCGTGTGGGACGAGGTATCTCATCCAAGCTTGAGGCATACGGGATGTTCACCATGGGCGACGTCGCGCGGTATTCAACGACAAAAGCAGGCGAAGACCTGCTGTACAAGCTGTTCGGGATAAACGCAGAGCTGCTGATAGATCACGCCTGGGGTTGGGAGCCCACAACGCTCGAGACCGTCAAGGCATACCGCCCGAGCACTAACTCTTTATCCTCGGGACAAGTCCTCAAGGAGCCCTATGATTTCGATAAGGGCAGGCTGATCGTCAAGGAGATGACGGAGCTGCTCGTCCTCGATCTTGTTCGCAAAAAGCTCGTCACAAAGCAGATCGTGCTGCATATCAATTACGACAGGGAAAGCCTGACGGTAAAAACCGACGGCAGCCGTGACAAGACATATCTCGTCCGCAAGACAGGGCAGCCGTACAAGGGCAAGGTTGGAAAGGATTATTACGGACGGATCGCGCCCTCTCATGCTCACGGTACGGGCAACCTGACCGAGTATACAAACTCGACGCATAAGATCATGGACACGATGACAGCCGTGTTCGACAGGATAGTCGACCCCGATCTGTTAATACGCAGGGTCAATATCGCCGCCTGCAACCTGAAACGAGAGGAAGAGCTCTCGGCAGACGGTTCGGAGCAGCTCAATCTGTTTGACGACTACGGAGAAGGGCAAAAGAAAAAAGCCGCCGAAAAAGCGGCGGAGGAACGGGAAAAGCAGATACAAAACACGATGCTCTCCCTGCAGCACCGCTACGGCAAAAACGCCGTCGTCAAGGGCATGAATTTACTAGACGGTGCTACGACCATCGAACGAAACCAGCTGATAGGAGGTCATAAAGCCGATGACTGAGGACAACGCAAGAAAAGTGTACGCGGACATAATCGACCTCCCCCATCATCAAAGCACCGCAAGAAAACACATGAGCCTGTACGACCGCGCGGCTCAGTTCGCCTCTTACAAAGCGCTCAGCGGATATGAGGATATGGTCATAGAAGAAGCAAGGTCAGTCGACAGCGAGATCGAGTTATCCGAAAACGAGATAAGCATCATCAACGCGGTCATCGGTGAGATATCCGAAAGGACGGCTAACGGCGATCATCCGACCGTGAGCGTCACCTACTTCAAGCCCGATCATCACAAAAAGGGCGGCAGCTACGAAACGCTGACGGGTATCGTCAAAAAGTTCGATCCGACAGATAAAAAGCTGATATTCTACGGCTCCGACGATATCGAGGATAAACGGATACCGACCGCGGATATCCCTGTCAGCAGGATCATTAAGATCACCTACCAACAAGGTTAGGGTGACAGGAATAATCCGAACCTGCTGAAAATGGCAATATTGCGGCAATTTTCGGCTTATCGATCTTGGCAGGCGCCAGCCTGCCTGCACTTTCTGCACCGAAACTTGCTCGAAATCTTGCTCATTTTCAGTCCTTCGGAGTTTTGACGGTGCAGATTTTTGTCAAACCACAGCGAACCCTGACGGGTTCGCGAGGATTTTAACAATGGGCAGGCGGAAATATGCCCGTCAAAACCACGGTTCGGATTATTCCTGTCACCCTAAGCAATAGCGCATATCCAAAAGGGGATTCCGTTACGGAACCCCCTTTTTACTTATACCATTATATCTATTTAGGAGTTGAATTTCAAATGAAAATGTCATATTGGTGAATATTTCATAGAAAAAGCTCAAAATATAAATGAACCTTCTCCCGAAATACCGTGAAAAGTGTAAAACGGATACAGTATCCGCAATACAAGCGCAGCAGCTTGCAATAAAAATTTGAGCGTCCGGACGCATAATGCAGGCGGCAATAAACCGGCTTTACCGCTGAAAACGGGCAGCTTTTCAGCAAATCAATACGTCATCCCCGAGCATTTTTGTTTATCGGCGGATTCTGTCGATATCCGTTGACAATGTTATCGCGGATGGTGTATAGTAGATTATGTATGTAAAGAACGGTGCGTTTCACGTGCAGGCTCAGGCTTTCGCGCTCTGTCGCGGCTGCCTTATGTCTGAGAAAACGCGATCGCTTTTGACGCTATCCTGTCATCGGCATAACGAACGATGACAGGGTGCAAAAAGCCAAAAGAAAGAGGGTCAAACCTATGAGAATGTACGATATCATCCTGAAAAAGAGGAACGGAGAAAGACTGAGCGACGAGGAGATCGGCTTTTTTATCGACGGCTATACACGCGGCGAGATACCCGATTATCAGGCGTCGGCGCTGTGCATGGCGATATGCCTGCGCGGTATGGACGATGACGAGACCGCGGCGCTGACCTACAGCATGGCGCGCTCGGGCGATATGCTCGATCTTAGCCGTTTCGGTGAGCTTTCTTCCGACAAGCACTCCACCGGCGGAGTCGGCGACAAGACCTCCCTCATCGTAGGGCCTATTGCGGCTGCCCTCGGCGCCAAGGTGACCAAGATGTCCGGCAGAGGGCTGGGTCACACCGGCGGCACGGTGGACAAGCTCGAATCCATCCCCGGTATGAGGATGACGATCTCGCGCGAAGAGTTCCTCGACCAGTGCGATAAGGTCGGTCTCGCCATCATCGGGCAATCGGGCAACATGACCCCCGCCGACAAAAAGCTATATGCGCTTCGCGACGTGACCGCTACGGTGGATTCGATCCCCCTTATCACCTCCAGCATCATGTCTAAGAAGCTCGCCGCAGGTTCTCACAACATCGTGCTGGACGTCAAGACCGGCAGCGGCGCGTTCATGAAAACATATGAAGATTCGAAGAAGCTCGCAGAGAGCATGGTGAAGATCGGCAAGCTGTGCGGACGCAACATGGCGGCGCTGATCACCGATATGGACAGGCCGCTCGGATATGCGGTAGGTAATTCTCTGGAGATCATCGAGGCGGTCGAGGTGCTTAAGGGCGAGAGAAAAGGCGACCTCTACGAGGTTTGCATCGCCCTCGCGACCGAGATGGTCATGCTGTTCAAGGGTATCACGCATGAAGAGGCGCAGGCTCAGGCTGTCGGCGCTATCGAGAGCGGAGCCGCATTTGCCAAGATGAAGGAATGGATCGCTGCTCAGGGCGGCGACGTCAGCTGCCTTGACGATACAAAGCGCTTTGCCGAAGTCCACCCGGTCAGCCATATCGTCCCGATACTCTCCCCCACCGACGGCTACATCACCTCGATGGACGCAGCGGAGATCGGCACGGCTGCGATGATACTGGGAGCCGGCAGAAGCACCAAGGAAGAATCCATCGACTACGGCGCAGGTCTGACCATAGAAGCAAAGACCGGCGACCGTGTTGAAAAGGGAATGACTCTCGGATATCTGTACACAAACAGAGAGGACGCCGTCAAGCCGGCCGAAGAGCGCTATTTAGCCGCGCTCACCTTCGGCAGCGAGGCTCCTCAGAAAACCGAGCTTATACAAGGTATCGTGAGATAAGGGATCTACAGTCACCCTGACCGAAAAGTCAAAGCATTTAAGGAGAGCAGGTTTATGGCTACACCGCATATAGAAGCAAGCAAAGGAGATTTTGCCGACGTCGTACTGATGCCCGGAGACCCGCTGAGGGCGAAGATGGTCGCAGAAACTTATCTGGACGACCCGAAGCTCGTGAATCAGGTAAGAGGTATGCTCGGCTATACCGGTACATATAAAGGGAAACGCGTCTCGGTGATGGGAAGCGGCATGGGGATGCCGTCGATCGGCATATATTCCCACGAGCTGTTCTCGGTGTATGACGTCAAGGCGATCATCCGTATCGGCTCAGCCGGGTCATATGTTCCCGAGCTGAATTTGGGCGACGTCGTACTGACAGAATACGCTTGGAGCGAATCCACCTACGGCAAAGTCCGGAACGGCAGCGACGACCGGATCAAGTATCCTGACAGCGACCTGAACGCCGCGATCATATCGACGGCGGAGAAGCTCGGCGAACAGCTTGTCGTTGCGCCGATACATTCTACCGACGTTTTTTATAAGGACGGCGGAGCAGATTATTTCAAGGCTCTGCACGAGGAACACGGATGCGCCTGCGTAGAGATGGAGAGCTTCGCTCTGTTCCACAACGCCGACGCCCTCGGTAAAAAGGCGGCGTGTCTGCTGACCATCTCCGATTCGTTGGTGTCGAAGGAAGAGATGAGCGCTTCAGATCGTCAGAATTCCTTCCGCAAGATGATCCGGATCGCACTTGAAACAGCTGTTAATAACGGAGGAACACAGCAAAATGGGTGATTTTCAACTGGAAACAAAGCTGCTGACGGAGAACAGAGAGCTCCATCAAAGGACAAAGGACAGCGCGGTCGTGCTGCAAAAAATGCTTGAATCCTTCATACCGCGGTTCCCCGATTTCACCGATCACACCATCCTGCACAGCATGGATGTGCTGGAATACAGCAATATGCTCCTGGGAGAAGAGCAGATCGAAAGGCTCAGCCCGGCGGAGTGCTATGTGCTTATCATGTCGTGTTATCTGCACGATATCGGCATGGGCATCAGCCAGAAGAACTACGAGGAGCTGTCAAAGCAGATCGACTTCGGCGATTACTTCGAGACGCACAGCCGCGAGGACACAGACGCGATCATCCGCGCTTTCCACAACGAATACAGCGGTCTTTTCATCCGCAAATACGCAGAGCTGTTCGACATCCCCTGCGAGGAGATGGTGTTCGCCATCGTGCAGGTGTCCAGAGGACACAGGAAGACCGATCTGACTGACGAGAAGGAATACCCCGATCTGACGTCGCCGGACGGAGTTATCCGCACGGCGTTCCTCGCCGCGATCATCCGTTTGGCGGACGAGATCGACGTGGGCGCAAACAGGAACTCGGAGCTGCTGTTCGACTCCTCCGCGGTGCACGGCAAAAACGGCATAGAAGCCTTCGGAACGCACGAGTCCATCCGAAACGTTGAAGTCCGGGACGACGCCATCGTGCTCTACACAAAGCCCAAAGCGCCCGAATTCCGCAGGCTTGTCCGCGAGCTGGCGGACAAGGTACAGGATACCCTCGACTACTGCAGAGAGGTAGCTGCTTCAAGATCGGATTTTCGCATCAGTCAGAAGAAAGTCGAGATCATTGAGCTCGAGGATTGAGCCGCAGAAAAAACAAGCAGAATATCAAACGTAAAATTCAATTATCTGCCAGATGTATTTAATAAACTTCCCCGGCGCAAGCACTAAAGTGTCCGCCGGACACTTTACCCTTTTTAATATGTTGAGATTGCCACGGGTCGCATATAATTCGTCATTCCGAGGAGGAGCAAAGCTCCGACGTGGGAATCTCAACCTTAACCTTTGCACCCCTCGCAATGACATTTTTAATCGGTTGAGATTGCCACGGGCTAAAGCCCTCGCAATGACTATTTTTAATATAGGATAAAAGATTCGCCGAGTGGACGTTCCCCGTTCACCCGGCGTTTTTTCGGTCGGTTAAATCCGTGACAGTATTTTTTTACAAATCCAGATCGGTTCGTTTTGATGGGATATCAGCGGAACTTTTTGTGTTGCTTTGAAGCATAACAAACAAAAAGGCTGCCGCAAAACTTCACGCTTCGCGACAGCCGATCTATTTGATTGTTACGTCAGCCTTGCAGACTTCGAAAGATTACTGGTTGATGTGGTGATCACGGCCGTAATCTGCGCCGAAGTTGTTAGCCCAGTACTCCTGACCGTTTACCTGATAGCAGATAGCATAGTGGAAATCTTCGCTTGTGAACTGATCTCTGCCCATCGGGAGGGTCGCACACCAGGTCTCGGTGCCGGTGAAGTTCGACTGATAGTAGAACATGGGGATATCGCTGTAAGAGTTCCAGCCGTCGGTAGTGTAACGGACGAAAACATTCTTATGGTAAGCATAGTTCTGGAGCTGAGCCATAACGGTGTAGCCCATGTAAGGATACTGATACTGCATTCTCTCGGAGATAACGGGAGCGCTGCCGATAGTATTGCCGGCGAGGTAGTCGTTACCGTTGTTGTTGTCCCAGTAGGTCACGCCGTCAGCGACGTACTTGATGCAGTATCTTGCATTGAAGCTGGTGAAGTAAGCCTTCCAGATCTTTGTACCGTCGTTCAGGGTCGTGAAGTACTCGGCTTCCTTATCCTGCCACGCCTGACCGTCCATGTAATTGTAGTGGACATATACCTTCTGGTTGCTTGCGTTGTCTTTTGTCTGGATATAAGCCTCGTAAGTAGTCATACCGTACTTTACGAAATAAGGGGTCGCGCTGTGGAGTTTTACTCTGTCATTTGCAGCGGCGCCCGCAGATACAGTGCTCGCTATACACATCATGCCGAGAAGCATGGCAACGATCAGAAAGACAGAAGTGATCTTGGTAGTTGTTTTTCTTGTGTTTGTCATAATGTTTCTCCTTTTTGTATGATAATGCAGTGAGTCGGGAAAGACGTTGAATTTTGGAGGAATTCTCGTTTATCCCCTCGACTGCGTTATATCATAGCAGACAAAAAAACAGGAATTCAAGCATTAATGAACAATTCAAGAAATCTTCTATTTTTTGGATATGTATAACTAAATTTTCGAGGTCGGGTTGTATAAACTGTACAAGTTTTTATGCACATTCCGTAAATTCGGGATGACAAAAAATGACCATCAGGATAAGTTATATTTTTCAAATCAGCAGAAATCTTTTTTCTGAATAAGAATAATTCACCCCGTATGACAGTGAAATCATCCGGGGTATGCTAAAGGTATTTAACCCTTTTTATTCGGTTGAGATTGCCGCGGGGCGCATTTCAGATCGTCATTGCGAGGAGGTCTCAACCCTAACTATTGCGCCCCTCGCAATGACTGTTTCGAATAATGTTTATCTGAGATCAAAAGTAGAAATCATCCGCGAGGACGGTTCCATCAACCGATCACTTGGTATAGGTGCCGAAACCGGCTATCGCATCGTCGATGTTCATGGCGCCGGTACCCACGCCGAAGGCAGCCTGTCTGAGCTGGATGACAGCGTCGTCGGTCAGTCCGAATTCCTCCGGAGATACGATGCGGGATTCCGGAACCTCTCCGAAAGCGGCATACATACTGTTGAAGGAAAGGTCTTTGGTCGGGGACATCAGACCCTTGTTCTGAGCGATCTCGTTGAGCTCGCGCGATGTGATGAGGAAACGCATGAACTCGTTCGCCATTTCGAGATTAGCGCTGTCCTTGTTGACGGAGAACTGCAGGTTGGACATATCGAGGAAGGTGGCGCCGTCGTCAGACATGGGAACAGGGACAAAGGTGTAGGCAAAGGGGTTGGCGATGAACGCCTCCGAGCGGCTCTCCCTCTTCTTTGTTCCGGAGACGGTATCGCCGGAGCAGGTCATCATGGGGACGTCGCCCTCGAAGAAGCGGAGGATAACGGCGTCGTAGTTGTTCTCGATCTTAGAGCAGGCGTCGAGATCGACACAGCTCTCTTTAAGGAACTGCTCCAGCTTTTCAAGCGAGGGGCGCATATACTCGCCGGCTGAGGGATCAAGGGCGTTGAGCTTCTTGACAGCCTCTGCGTCATCCGCCACGGTTCCGCAGAAGAACGGATAGACCGTCAGGGTGAACAGCGAGGTGGTCTCCTCGTTGGTAAAGCCCATGATCGGGCTCTTATAGCCCTTATCGCTGAACGCCTTGCAAACGTCGATGAGCTCCTTGTAGGTCGTGGGTACGGTCAGACCTTCCTTCTCGAACAGATCCTTGTTCACGAGCATACCGTAGGTGTTTGAGAAGATCGGCGCCATAGGAAGGGTGCCGTCCTTCGTATTGAGGAGGATGTTGCTGCGGATGCAGTCAAGATCGAGCTTGAGCGCGGGATCGGACAGATCCTCGGCGTGTTCTATCGAGGACTTATACTGATCGCGGTCATACATCCAGGAGTAATTGACGTAGACGTCGGGGGCGTCGTTGCCGTTCAGCACCTTGCCGATCATATTGTTGTAATCGTCGACCTTGGTGTACTTCAATTCGACATCTGGATAATACTGATGGAAACGCTCGAACTCGGTTTCCAGCGCCTCGAAGTTGTCGTAACCGCCGACAACGGTGATCACGCTTTTATCCGCGCTGTCAAGAGCCGGCTTGAAGCCCTCCTCCGTCTGTGGTGTTTCCTGCTTCTGTGCGCCGCACGCCGCAAGGCTAACGATCATCAGAGCAGCTAAAATGATACAAATAATCTTTTTCACGCTTGTTCCCTACTTTCTTTGATCCTACGGATCTCTTTGATTACTAAATTGATATCAACAGGCTTTGCAATATGCCCGTTCATTCCTGAGTTAAGACATTCCGCCACATTTTCGGAGAATGCGTCCGCCGTCATGGCGATGATCGGTATGGATGACGCCCAGGGGTTATCCAGCTTTCGGATGGCTCTGGTGGCGTCGAGTCCGTTCATCTCGGGCATCTGCACATCCATGAAGATCAGCTCATAGCTGCCTTCCTCAGCCTTGCTCATCATATCCACACAGATGCGGCCGTTCTCTGCGCGGTCGGTGGTGATGCCGTACATCTCGAGCATGGCGGATATGATCTCCCAGTTGATGTCGTAATCCTCGGCTATCAGGATATGCAGCCCCTGCAGATCGGAATAATCATCCTCCGGCTCCTTGGAATCGGACGGATTACCTATCAGGTCGTTGATCTTGTCATAAAGCGTGGAGCGGAAGAGCGGTTTCCTGATAAAGCCGTTCGCGCCCGCATCCTTTGCCTGATCCTCGATACCGGACCAGTCATAAGCACCCACGAGCAGCTGCGTCTTGTCGCCTTTTGCTTTGGCGCTGATCTGCCGTATCGTCTCGAGGCTGTCTTTCTCAGGCGTTTTCCAATCTACGATAACGACGTCGTAAGCCTGCCCGGAAAGGCGCCGCTGCTCTATCGCGGCGACAGCCTCCTGTGCGCTTCGCGCCTGCTCTGCAGAAGCGCCGAGCGAATCAAGGGTATCGACGGTAGTTTTGAGAGCGCTCTCATCGTCGTCGACAACCAGAACGCCGACCGAATCGAGCCGCATATTATCGCGCTGCTTGTCGGCTGTCGGGATATCGAGCGCTACGGTAAAGGTGGTGCCCTTGCCCTGCTCGCTCTGACAGTCGATGGTGCCGCCGATCAGATCGACCATCTGCTTTGTGATCGCCAGCCCGAGGCCGGTACCCTGGATGGTGTTGACGCGGCTGTCTATCTGGCGCGAGAACGGCTGATACATGGTCGCCATGTACTCGGGGCTCATACCGATACCGGTATCGGCTACCACATAGATCAGCTGTACGCAGCCGGGCTTGGAGCTCTCTCCCTCGCGCAGCTCGACGGTCACTTTACCGCCGGCGTCGGTATATTTGACGGCGTTGGAGAGGATGTTGATATATATCTGGTTCAGACGAAGCTGGTCTGTATAGAGTTCTTCCTTTTCTATCTGCTTGATATAGAAGTTGAAATCAATATCCTTTTCCCTTATCAGGGGCAGAGAGATATTGATAAGATTCTCGACGGTCTCGGATATGGAGAACGTCATGGGGCTGAGCTTGAGTTTTCCGCTTTCGACCTTGGAGATATCAAGGATATCGTTTATCAGAGTCAGCAGATGATTGCTCGCGAGCCTGATCTTCCTGATGCTATCCCCCGTCGACTCCACATCCCCGAGATTGTTCTCGGCGATAGTCGTCAAGCCGATGATGGCGTTCATGGGTGTGCGGATATCGTGGGACATGGTAGAGAGGAAGTCGGTCTTTGCCCTGCTCGCGGATTCTGCCTGTTTAGCCGTGATC
The DNA here is from genome assembly GCA_900319615.1 of uncultured Eubacteriales bacterium. Classification (GTDB taxonomy): domain Bacteria; phylum Bacillota; class Clostridia; order Oscillospirales; family Acutalibacteraceae; genus Ruminococcoides. The sequence goes on along the minus strand of ONPE01000032.1, from coordinate 3,742 downwards.
TGCAGGCGCTTGTTCAGGTTGAGCATATAGAACAGGTCGAAGATGAACAGGATCAGCAGACCGGCGGTAACCACACCGACCAGCAGCCAGTTGCCTGTCCCGACGTTGAGATCTTTTGCCGGCACGTAGCCAAGCAGAGTCCACCCGACAGTGTCGTCAAGAGAGGTATAGGCAAGGATGCACTCCTCCCCGTATGAGTTGAGCATGGAGAAGGATCCGGTCGACGAGGTGATGGTGTTGAACAATTCCTTCGACGATGCGGGATCGGAAGGATTATACGATTTGTAGAATTCAAAAAAGTTGGAGTTCTTGAAGCTGGAGCCCTTTAAGATATAATCGCCGTTTGAGTCGATCATGGAGAGCTCGGCGTTTGCAAACTCCTCCTGAGGGAAAACCCACTTTTGCTCGAGCTCCGAGATAGGGATAACGCGCAGAAGGATAGCGTCTACGGGAGCGTCGCTCTCGGGCGACTTCAGCATGACCCTGTTGCAGAACGCAAGCGACTGCTCGCCGTTCATCGGGTTGGTATAAGCGCGGGAGACGTTGATCGCTTTCCCGATATCGACGATCCAGTTCATGTCCTCCGAAAGAGCTATACGCTCATAAGAAACGACAAAATCATCCTCTGTCCCCTGCTTTGGGCGAGTTGAAAGGCCGGTAAGGGTATCGAGAGAGATCAGATGCGCCGAAGTGTTCTCGAGCACATGGGAATCACGGATAAAATCAACTGCCTCGTCCATCGTCATGGAGGAGTTGTTGATGTAACGCGCCCACACATCGCAGACACGCTGCTCACCCTCAAGGTAGTTATGCGTCACGCGCTCCATAGAGACGGTCATATTTTCAAAGTGCTCGATCTGCCTGAGGTATATATCTCTGCTTTCAAATCCGGAGTAAAGAACAACAAAGATCAATATGGCAGTCATAATAATCGCGTTGACTATAATTACAATCTTCTTCATGCCCGGTCTCCTGCAAAACGTAAACTCATGATTTTCGACGATCGAAAAGCCGAGTAAAATAATCATGTTTATATATGGTAAATGATATCACACAGGTATGCTGTTGTCAACACAAGAGCGCCCTCTTATCGCCCTGTTGTAATTCGATATTGTATCACATATTATGGTTGCAAACGACAGCATTTTGTTTTATTATATAAGATAATCAAAAAAATCTAAACCAAAACCTAAGGAGATATATGGATTATTCAGTTACATTATCACAGTTGTTCAACATTAAAGAGGAATACGCGCAGAACATCATCACCCTGCTCGACGACGGCAACACCATACCCTTCATCGCTCGCTACCGCAAAGAGATGCACGGCTCGATGGATGATCAGCTTATCCGCGAGTTCAGCGAAAAGCTGGAATATCTGCGCAATCTTGACAAGCGCAGAGAAGAGATCCGCGAGCTGATCGCCGGTCAGGAAAAGATGACCGAAGAGATCGGCGCGGCTCTTGACAAGGCGCAGACGCTCAGCGAGCTCGAAGACATCTACCGTCCGTTCAAGCCTAAGAGAAAGACAAGGGCTTCGGTCGCAAAGGAGCGCGGCCTGGAGCCTCTCGCTCTGGAGATCATCAAGCAGGAAAAAGGCTTCGACCCCATGAAATACGCTGAGCAGTTCGTCAATGAGGAAAAGGAGGTTCCCTCTGCAGAAGCAGCGATAAACGGCGCGATGGATATCATCGCCGAGATGCTCTCCGATAACGCGGAGATACGCAAGAAGCTGCGCGCAGTCTTCCACATCAGCGGAGTGCTCAGATCCGTTGCCGCGGACGAAGAACAGGACAGCGTTTACACCAACTACTATGATTTCTCGGAGCCGGTCAAGAAGATCGCCGGTCATCGTATCTTAGCGATCAACCGTGGAGAAAAAGAGGGATTTTTGAAGGTCGGCATCGTGCTCGACAGCGAATATCCCATGAGCATCGTCAATCGCGAGCTGGACAAGGGGACAAATCCTCTGTGCTCGGATATCATCAAGGCTGCCGGCGAGGACGCCTATACCAGACTGATCTTCCCCTCTATCGAGCGCGAGATACGCTCCGAGCTGACCGAGACAGCCTCGGAGAATGCGATGAAGGTCTTTGCAACGAACTTGAAGCAGCTATTGATGCAGCCTCCCGTCAAGGGCAAGACCGTTCTCGGTCTCGACCCGGGATATCGGACAGGCTGTAAGGTCGCTGTCGTCGACGATACAGGCAAGGTGCTCGACACTGCGGTGATCTATCCCACCCACTCGGAGGCAAAGGTAGCTCAGTCAAAGAGGATCCTGCTCGAGCTGATAAAAAAGCACAACGTCGATATCATCTCCATCGGCAACGGCACCGCGAGCAAGGAGACAGAAATGTTCGCCGCCGACGCGATAAAGGAAGCCGATCACAAGGTCTATTACATGGTCGTCAGCGAGGCAGGAGCGTCCGTCTACTCGGCGTCTAAGCTCGCCGCGACCGAGTTACCCGAGCTCGATCTGACGCTCCGCAGCGCCGTATCTATCGCAAGAAGACTGCAAGACCCTCTCGCCGAGCTGGTCAAGATCGAGCCAAAGGCGATCGGCGTGGGTCAGTATCAGCATGATATGCCGCAAAAGCGACTCGGAGAGACCCTCGACGGCGTTGTGGAGGACTGCGTAAACTCTGTCGGCGCCGATTTGAATACCGCCTCGCCTGCTCTGCTATTAAGGGTATCGGGACTAAACGCGACCGTGTGCAAAAACATCGTCGCTTACCGTGAGGAGAACGGTGCATTTAATTCTCGTGCAGAATTAAAGAAGGTACCCAAGCTCGGACCCAAGGCGTTTGAACAGTGTGCCGGCTTCCTTCGTGTTTCGGAAAGCCGCAATCCTCTCGACAATACCGGCGTTCATCCCGAAAGCTACAAGCCTGCAAAGGAGCTGTTGAAGCTCGCAGGCTACACAGACAAAGAGATCAAAGAAGCGAAGTTCGGCGATATCGCCTCAAGAGTGAAGAAGCTCGGGACAAAGAATCTCGCCGAACAGCTCAACATAGGTCTGCCGACTCTGGATGATATAGTAAAGGAATTGGCGAAGCCCGGTCGCGATCCCCGTGACGAAATGCCCAAGCCGATGCTCCGCATGGATGTGCTCAGCATCGAAGATCTTAAAGAAGGCATGGAGCTGACCGGCACGGTGCGCAACGTCATCGACTTCGGCGCGTTTGTGGATATCGGCGTTCATCAGGACGGGCTGGTGCACATATCGCAGATCTGCAACAAGTTCATCAAGCATCCGTCAGAGGTGCTCAAGGTCGGCGATATCGTGAAAGTGAAGATACTGTCGGTCGATGTCAAGAAGAAGCGTATCTCGCTGACTATGCGTGATATAACAGACAATTAAATCATTCTCCTATCGTATCAAATCAAATAAGCAAACAAATTGATATGTCCGGATTCATTTAAACACACAATCCACTGAGTTCGGATTAGAAAAAGAAGCAACTCCACCGCGATTCAAACGATGGAGTTGCTTTTTATACTGTTAAATAATGAGTATCATAACTCAGGATCAAGGTCTTCCGGAATATACCGGGAGCTCGTCTTGCTCGAGAGGGCTTATCATGATAACGTCCTGCATCTGAAAATTGATGATCTCCAGCTCGGTACGTTCATACTTTTCTTTGGTTCTTCACGGATTTTTGTGGGATGGGTCACGGACGGAAGGGATTGAGAGATAGCGGATCAAGGTAAAGAAGAAATCATCATCACGGTAACCGTAGCC
>ONPE01000183.1 GCA_900319615.1 uncultured Eubacteriales bacterium | reverse complement strand
GAGCTTCTCGGTGTAGCCGCCCACGGATGTGCGCGAGCCGCCGGATACCTGAGATATGCCCAGCCTGAGCAGCTTTGAGCGCACCTCTTCGCTCTCGCGTGTGGAAATGATCATGCCGGTATACGGAACCGCCAGACGGATGCAGGCAGTGATCTTCTCAAAGGTCTCGTCGTCGATGCCGCCGTCAAACTCATCGGGGTCGATGTCGTCCGCTTTCTTTACTCTGGGCACCGAGATCGTATGCGGACCCACGCCGTGCACAGCCTCCAGATGCTCCGCGTGCATGATGAGCCCGGCGAACTCATACTTATACATCTCCAGACCGAACAGAACGCCCAGACCGACGTCGTCTATGCCGCCCTCCATGGCGCGATCCATAGCCTCGGTGTGGTAGTCGTAGTCATGCTTGGGGCCTGTGGGATGCAGATGGAGATAGCTCTCCTTGTGATATGTCTCCTGGAACAGGATATACGTGCCGATACCGGCTTCCTTGAGCTTGCGGTAGTTCTCGACGGTGGTAGCCGCGATATTGACGTTCACGCGGCGGATATCGCCGTTTTTATGATGGACGCTGTAGATGGTCTTGATGCACTCGAGGATGTACTCGATGGGATTGTTCACGGGATCCTCGCCGCTCTCGATAGCAAGGCGCTTGTGACCCATATCCTGCAGGGCGATGACCTCCGCCTTGACCTCCTCCTGAGTCAGCTTCTTCCTCGGGATGGTCTTGTTCTTGAGGTGATACGGACAGTACAGGCAGCCGTTGACGCAGTAGTTCGAGAGGTACAGCGGCGCAAAGATGACGATGCGGTTGCCGTAGAAGGCGAGCTTGATCTCCTCGGCGATCTCATAGATACGCTTGGTTACCTCGGGGTCGTCGCAGGAGAGCAGCACGGACGCCTCGCGATGGGTCAGACCGTTGCAGCGGCAGCCGGTCGCGGTAGGGATGGGTCGAGCCTTCTCGAGGATCTCGTTGATGAGCTCCATATTATTTTTGTTAGCCTCGGCATAAGCGAGGGTCTCTCTGATCTCACCGTCGTTGATGAATTCTTCCGCGTGCAGCGACGCGGGATTATAAACAGCCATAGTTATATCTCCTTTAAAATAATAAACCAATTTTTTGAGTTAGGAATTAGAAGTTAGGAGTGAGGAGTTACGGGCGGGACACCCGCACCCGATTTATAATTATAAGCAAAACGCTGTATTTTCATTTATACAAATCCAAAAATCCGCAAGGATTTTCCCACAATTCCTAACTCCTAACTCCTCACTCCTAACTAACATCAGATTCTCGCGTACGCCGTCTTTACGCTCACGCCGTCGAGGGCTCCGATACGTCCGCTCAGGGCGGCTATCTTGTCCTGGGGCGCGTCTACGGCAACGCTTATCAGCCGCACGCCGCGCTCCTTGTACGGCACGCCCATGCGACCTATGACATAGTCCGAGAAGCCCGACAGCAGCCCGTTCAACTCTGCCGTTGAGCCGTCGTTCTCGACTATTATGCTTATTACGGCAACTCTTGTCTCCATGATACCTCCTTGTTTTGAATGATCCGTTCGCGCCTTTACAAAGGAAGACACTCAGACTCGGTTTTCGGGATCACCTTAGACGATAAAACAAAAACCGCACCGGGAGGGTGCGGCAAATACACATATACCGGTCGCTTACGACCGGTCAGAACGCGATATCTCCGACCCCTTCCCCTCAGGATGAAAACCATCCTTGATGTCAGGTGATCTAACTTTGATTATCTTAACACAACGCCGCACATAAGTCAATGATATCCCGAGTAAAATATCATATACGCAGCCTGTGATTATTGACTTTTTTCGACAATTTCAGTATAATCCGAATTAGGTATTATATTATACTAAACTCTGACTAAAAAGATAGACGATCTGTCGCGTTAATTGTTTTAATCGGAATTTAGTATTAGCGATATATTTTGAGGGATATTATGGAACCGGATAATAAACCCAGGATATTCAAATTTGATAACGTCAAGCTGCTGGTTATAGCTCTGGTCGTCATAGGCAGCTTTGCCGAAGAGTTCACCATGCGCAGCGATATGTTCCGCAGCTGGTTCGTCTTCGTCTACTCCTTCCATGCGCCTCTGTACATCTTCCTCAGCGGTCTGTTCCAGAAGCAGTTCAAAAACGACCACAAGCCCAGCCTGCATAAGGTCACCTACTACCTTATCCTCGGCTATGCCCTGAAGCTGATGATCTTCTTCACGCGAAGATGGAACGGTGAGGACGTCGGACTCGATATGTTCGGCGGAGCCACGCTCGAGTGGTATCTCTTCGTGATAGTGATGTTCACGGTCACGATGTATCTGGTGCGCGGAGTCCACCGCTACATAGTCATGGGCGTGTCGATAGTGCTGGGCGTCGCCGCAGGCTTCTTCCCCCTTGGCGACGAGTTCTACCTCATGCGCTATTTCGTATTCCTTCCGTTCTACGCGGCGGGCTACTATCTTACCCCGGCGAGGGTTCGCCGATTCTCCCACCGGCTCAACGTCAAGCTGGCAGGCGCGGCGTTCATGTTCATCTACTTCGTGCTGTGCTTTCGGGAGAGAGAGACCATCTACCCCCTGCGTATGCTGTTCACCGGGCGCAACCCCTACAGCATAGTCCCCATCGAGGGCTGCACCTTCTACCACCGTCTGCTGTGCTACGGCATATCCGCGGTGCTGATAATCTCTGTCATCGCCTGCATCCCCAACCGCAAGGTACCCATCATCACGCGCATGGGGCGCAACACCCTGGGCGTGTACTTCTGGCATTATCCGCTGGTGCTGCTCCTGTGGCATATCGGTGTGTTCGACAAGATAGTCGAGCTCGGCGATCCGCTGTGGAAGATCACGGTGCTCACCGCCGCGGTCATAACGGCGCTGATACTCTCGTTCGGCATATTCAGCCTGCCTCTGCGAAAGCTCGAGCAGCTCATAAAGAAGCTGCCCCTGCCCGCCTGCTTCACCATCGACGGCGTCATCCTTGCAGCCGCGATAATAGTCAACATAGTATATCCCGATTGATATTGTAAAGCAAATATTATTCTATCAAAGAATCATCCGCAGTACAGCCTACCCTGTGCTGCGGTTTTTTACAGCACACCGCAACTTCATAAATAAAACACCCTTCACAGCTATTTAAAAAATTTTTTAAATAGCTCTTGACAACCGCCCTCCCCCACGCTATAATATGCTCAAATAGCTATTTAAAAATATTTTGAAATAGAGGTGATCCGATGTCATTAGGCTCGACCTTCAAGACCCTGTCCGATCCCCTGCGCAGGGACATCCTCATGCTTATCAAAAAGAACTACCGTATGTCGGCAGGCGA
>ONPE01000181.1 GCA_900319615.1 uncultured Eubacteriales bacterium | reverse complement strand
GATCGTATATGTGTATTGAGGGTACATCTCGCCGCTGAGGAAATCTATGCCTCTGAAAACGACTTCATCGCGGCTGACGTCGGCTATATAGCCCTGAGCCGCGTCGTCGTAAAAGGTTCGATTCAGGATATGCCTGCCGTTCTCGTCATAGATCATGCGCGTGCTGCCGGAGAGCGCGGGTATGTGCAGCATATGGCAGCCGCCTTCATGCGAATAGTTCACCCCGTCGCGCAGGTCGACGTGCGTGTGACCGCTCAGCCAGATGATATCGCGGTATCGGCTGACAAGCTCACGGAAGCGGCGGTTGTTGATGAATACCGCTCCGCTATCGTCATATAAATGTATAGAGCCTTCATACGCGGGCTTCTGCGTATCGTCGCCTGCTCCGAAGCCGTATATCGGCGCGTGCTGTATCAAAAAGACTCGCCTGTCCTCGCGGCTGTGCCGCTCCAAAAGCTCCTCCAGCCAATCTATTTGCTCATCGGAGAAGTTGTCGATCAGGTTGGTATCGGCTCCGTTCTCGAGAGCCATAAAGATGAAAGCGTCGCCGAAAACCGGCTCGATGTATTCGTAGTAGGTTTTGTCTGTCGGACGGCTGACGGGCTTGCTCGACAGATCCGTATATTCGATGAACTCGTTGCGGCAATCCTCAACCGTACAACCGCCGTATTTCGCGAAACGCAGCTCATGGTTCCCGAGAGCCTCAAACACCTGACCGCTGTAGCCGGAAGCTGAGATCAGCTCGCGATATCGGCGCCACTCTTCAACAGCACCCGAGGCGTTGGTGACCTGATCGCCGGCGCTGACGATGAAGTCGCAGCCGAGCTCTTTGCTGATTTCGAGCGCACGCTTGAAGTTTTTCTCGGCATGGATGAAGTAGGTTCGCCTGCCGCCATCCTCGAGGTCGATGTGGATATCCGACAAAACGGCGAAGCGATAGCTGTTTTTCATACGATCACCCTCCTGTTTTATTGAATATCAGTATAAAGTATCGGGGTGAGATTTGCAAGCAAAAAGCGCCCCCGTGCGGAAGCGCTTGTTCTGCTTATCATCAAAGCTCGGTGAGGCAGTCGTTAAGCTCTCTGGTGATCTCCTCTTTATCGAGGTTGCGGCCGATGAAAACGATCTTGATCATACGGTCGCCGTACTTATCGTCCCAGCCCTCTCTGAGCTCGGGATCCTCCTTGAACATCTTGCGGCGAATGTGTGCCGGAGCCGCGGCGAGCCACTCGCCGTAGTCGGAGCAGTCGATCTGCTTGCCTGCCTGCTCGAGCATGATTGCCCAATCCTTGTCCTCCTTGATCCAGAACAGACCCTTGGCGCGGATGACGTTCTTGGGAAAGGACGCGAGGAACTTCTCGAACTTGTCCTTTGCGAACGGCTGACGGCGATAATAAACAAAGGTGCCGATGCCGTACTCCTCTACCTCACCGCCGTCGTGATGATGGTGGTGATGGTGATGATGTCCGTGATGCTCATGCTCCTCATGGTCATGATCGTCGTGATCGTGATCGTGCTCATCGTCATCATCGTCGTCATCGTCATGATGATGATGGTGTTCATGCTCATCGTGATCGTGGTCGTCATGGTCGTGATCATCATGATCGTGATGATGCTCGTGCTCGTCTTCGTCGTCATCGTCATCTATATCGGCGTTGAGCTCCTGCACCCATGCCGCGGACGAAGCGACCTTATCGAAGTCGAAATAATGTGTGTCGAGTATCTCTTTGAAATCGACGTCGCCGCGGACAGCCTCGATGATCTTAGCCTCAGGCTGCAGAGCGCGGATGACCTTCTTGATATTTTTGAGCTCCTCTTCGGTGACGAGATCGACCTTGTTGAGGATGATGGTGTTGCAGAATTCGATCTGCTGGATAAGCAGGTTCTCGATATCCTCGTCGTCGATATCGCTCTTCAACAGAGCGCCGCCGCAGCCGAACTCAGCCGACATACGCGCCGCGTCTACTACAGATACAACGTTGTCGAGGTAGCAGAGCTTGGGCAGACGGGGATCGTTATAGGAGCCGTCGAGCATGGAGATGGTCTGGGCGATCGGGATAGGCTCACAGATGCCGGACGCCTCGATCAGGATATAGTCGAACTTCTGCTGCTGGATCAGACCGAGTATCTGCTCGATCAGGTCGGTCTTGAGGGTACAGCAGATGCAGCCGTTCTGCAGGGGGACGAGATTCTCGTCCTTCTCGTTGACTATGCCGCCCTTTTGTATCAGCTCGGCGTCGATATTCACCTCGCCGATATCGTTTACGATGACCGCTACCTTGTAGCCCTCCTGATTGTTGAGGACATGGTTGAGCAGGGTCGTCTTGCCTGCGCCGAGATAACCGGTGAGCAGGGTTACGGGTACGATCTTTCTCATATATATCATCCTTTACTTATTATTCGTGTACATTATACCACATCTGAAAAAATATACAATACGCTCTATCGCTGACATTTCGCGCCTTATTTCCGGCGGTTTTATGATTATTGACCACAATGCAAAATCCATAATGAATCTGTAACAATAACAAAGTATATGCTGCAAAACGCAGAAAATGTTAAGAAAACGAAAATATTGTCGCAAATCGCTTGCGTTATCAGATTTTGTACGATATAATAACCATACCGATATTATTGTATAAAAGAAATATAATCCCTTAAGGAGTTTTACGCTATGAGAAACGATTATGACGATAGGGACAACATGAACGCTATACAGCGCGAACGCATGGAGCGCAGAGCGGCGACCCGCCGCAAGAGCGCGGTCACCACGGCGGTATTCGCGGTAGTAGCTTTAGCAGTCCTCGCAGGTGTGATATTCGCGGTCGTCGCGCTTGTCGGCGGCGGCAAGAAAAACGACGATAATCAGGCGCCCACGGCGGTAACCGCTACCATCGCCTCGGAAGCTAAGAAGGCTGAGACCAAGGCTGCGCAGAACAGCACCCAGCCCACTCAGGCTCAGGGCGGTCAGCAGACGGCAAGCCAGCCTCAGCAGCAGTCCTCAACTCAGGCACAACAGCAGCAGTCTACAGACGTTCCCCGTCAGGGCTCTACCGACGCTCCGCTGTCATCTTCATCCACCCCGTCTTCGGGCGGAGCATCCGGCAGCGGCGGCAACGTGATGCACTACAACGCATACGGTCAGACCTCCTACGGCTACGACTGGACATACTCCGGCGGCGGCGGTATCGTATCCATCTACTGCACCTATGACTTCGACACAAAGATGTACGACTTTACCATCACAGGCATCAGCCCCGGCACCACAAACGTCACCCTCTACTACAACACCGACGACGGCGTACAGCAGCCGGTGAACATGACCGTCAGCGTCGACGATAATCTCAACGTCACACAGATCGGTTGAT
>ONPE01000198.1 GCA_900319615.1 uncultured Eubacteriales bacterium | reverse complement strand
ATGACCTCTCTGTTCTCGGCACAGACACGTATCGAGACCTGGCGCAGGCTCTGGGTGGAGCTCGCGCGTGCAGAGAGCGACCTCGGCCTGCCGATAACCTCCGATCAGGTAGCCGACCTCGAGGCTCATGTCACCGACATAGATTTTGACTACGCCGCAGAGAAGGAGAAGGAGTTCCGCCACGACGTTATGGCGCACATCCACGCCTACGGCAAGGCGGCGCCCTCAGCCGCAGGTATCATCCACCTCGGCGCTACATCGTGCTACGTCACCGACAACGCCGATCTGGTGCTCTACCGCGACGCTCTGCTTTATATAAGGAAAGAGCTGCTGAAGGTCATCGCGAACCTGACCGATTTCTGCGAGCAGTACAAGGCGATGCCGACCCTCGGCTACACCCATTATCAGCCGGCTCAGCTGGTCACCGTGGGCAAGCGCGCCTCCCTCTGGCTGCAGGATTTCGTATCCGACCTCGACGAGATAGATTTCGCGATCAAAAACGTCAAATTCCTCGGCTGCCGCGGCACTACAGGCTCTGAGGCGAGCTTTGTGGAGCTTTTCGGCGGCGACGGTGAGAAGATCGACGAGCTCAACCGTAAGATCGCGTCCGCGTTCGATTTTGACGAGATCTTCGACGTACAGGGACAGACCTATCCGCGCAAGACCGACTCGCGAATCCTCAACGCCCTGTCGTCCATAGCGCAGTCGGCGCACAAGTTCGCCACAGATATGCGCCTTTTGCAGCATGACAGACAGCTCTTCGAGCCGTTCGCCAAAACTCAGGTCGGCTCCTCAGCCATGCCCTACAAGCGCAACCCGATGATGTGCGAGCGCGTATGCTCGCTCTCGCGCTATCTTATGGCAGACGCGCTCAACGCGCCCATGACCATCTCTACCCAGTGGATGGAGCGCACCCTCGACGACAGCGCCAACCGCCGTATATCCATCCCCGAGGGCTTCCTCTGCGCCGACGCGGTACTGCGCCTTGTGCAGAAGGTGACCGCCGATATATATGTGAACACCGACGTCATCAACAAGACCGTCATGACCTATCTGCCCTTTATCGCGACCGAGAACCTGATGATGGAGGGCGTCAAGCGCGGCGGCAACCGTCAGGAGCTGCATGAGATCATCCGCCGATGCTCGATGGAGGCTATCGCCGGCATGGACAGGGGCGAGCCCTGCGACCTGCTGAGTATGCTCGCTGCTGAGCCGGAGTTCCCTTTGAACGAGGAAGAGATGACCGACGTACTCGACCCGTCCGCGTATATCGGACGCTGCCCCGAGCAGGTGCAGGCGCTGGTGGACAAGACTCGTCCGCTTTATAAAGACATCGACCGCGAGAACGCTGAGATAAATATTTAGCAAAAACAAATGTCATTCCGAGGAGGGGCAGCGCCCCGACGTGGGAATCCCCTTCCTCTTGCAGCCGGTTGCAATAACCAAGGGATTTCCGCGACTCGCAATGGCATTTTCATTTTAACAGGGAGTGGTAATATGGAAAAAATCTTAGTCCTCGATTTCGGCGGTCAGTATAATCAGCTCATCGCCAGACGCGTTCGCGAGCAGAGCATCTACGCCGAGATAAAGCCGTATAACAAGATCACCGTCGATCAGATCGTATCCGAGGGGTACAGGGGCGTCATCTTCACAGGAGGCCCCAACAGCGTCTTCGATCCCCTTTCGCCGCACTACGATCCGGCTATCCTCGACGCGGGCGTCCCGCTGCTCGGTATCTGCTACGGCTGCCAGCTTATCGCACATATGGCTGGCGGCGTCGTATCGAGCGCCGACAACAGCAGCGAGTACGGCAAGATCGAGCTGGATATCCGGGATCATGCGCTCTTTGAGAGTATCCCCGGGCGCAGCGTGTGCTGGATGAGCCATCACGACTATATCAGCGAGGCTCCCGACGGCTTTGCGGTCATCGCGAGCACCGACAAGTGCCCCGTTGCAGCTATGTGCGACGACAGCCGCCGTATCTACGGCGTGCAGTTCCACCCCGAGGTCACTCACACCGAGTACGGCAGGCAGATTTTACACAACTTCTTATATAATGTATGCGGCTGCTCAGGCGACTGGCGCATGGACAGCTTCATCGACGACACCGTAGCGGCTATCCGCGCTCAGGTCGGCGACAAGGGCGTTGTGCTCGGGCTCTCCGGAGGCGTGGATTCCTCCGTAGCGGCGGCGCTCATCAGCAAGGCTGTCGGCAAACAGCTCACCTGCGTCTTCGTCGATCAGGGTCTCATGCGCAAGGATGAGGGCGATTTTGTGGAGCAGACCTTCACAAAGCTCTTTGATATGAACTTTGTCCGCATCAACTGTCAGGACGCTTTCCTCGACAAGCTCAAGGGTATAGTCGACCCCGAAGAAAAGCGCACGATCATCGGCACCGAGTTCTACCGCGTTTTCTGGGACAAGATACGCGAGAGCTACGGCGACGGCTTCTTCGCTCAGGGCACCATCTATCCCGACCGCATCGAGAGCGGCAAGGGCGACGCCTCCAAGATCAAGACCCACCACAATCAGGTGGGCGTACCGGAGGATATACATTTTGAGGACGTCATCGAGCCGCTCAAGGATCTGTTCAAGGACGAGGTCAGAGCGGTTGGCGAGAAGCTCGGGCTGCCGCACGACCTCGTATGGCGACAGCCGTTCCCCGGTCCCGGTCTGGGGGTCAGGGTCATCGGCGAGGTCACAGCCGAACGCGTGCGCATATTGCAGGAGGCAGATGCGATTCTCCGCGACGAGATGGACAAAAACGGCTACGCTCCGCAGATGAGCCAGTTCTTTGCCGTCCTGCCGGGCGTCAAGACCGTCGGCGTTATGGGCGACGAGCGCACCTACTGCGAGCTTGTAGCCATCCGCGCCGTCACCACCGATGACTTCATGACCGCCGACTGGGCGAAGATACCCTACGATATCCTCGGCAGGGTATCTAACCGCATCATCAACGAGGTCGACCGCGTCAACCGCGTGGTGTACGATATCACATCAAAACCGCCCGGAACGGTGGAGTGGGAATAAATTTCTAATATAGAATTATAAACAACGCCGCCAAGTGGGATATTTCCTGCTTGGCGGCATTT
>ONPE01000180.1 GCA_900319615.1 uncultured Eubacteriales bacterium | reverse complement strand
ATCCTGTTCTTTCCGGAGCGCTTGGCTTCATACATATAGGTATCGGCGTCCTTCAGCAGCTTGCTCCATTCTTCGCCGTCACGGACAAAAGCCGTCTGATAACCTATAGAATAGTTAACCTTTATCGTTTGTCCATCCGCGTTGAAGGACGGGCTTTTTTCTAAAATAGAATTAATCCGCGAAACATAGTCGAAGCTGTCAAGCTCGGTCAGAATGACAAGGAATTCGTCGCCGCCGAAACGATAGCATTTGCCCATATCGAACACATCGGATATGAGTTGGGCGGTCAGCTTGATTATCGTATCGCCGACGTCGTGACCGAACTCGTCGTTAACGCTTTTGAAATCGTCTATATCCAAAAGCACGGCGCACAGCTCGTGATCAAGATATCCGTCAAAATCCACCCTGAGCGCAAGGCGGTTGCCGATGCCGGTCAGAGCGTCGGTCAAAGAGGCGGTCTGCAGGCTTGCGTTTTCCTTATGAAGCTTTTCGGTCAGGGTGGTGACCTCGCGGAAAGCCTTTACCTCTTCGTGCTTAAGCATACACACAAAGAGCATATCCACCACTATACCGAAGACCGATACGAACACCTTTGATGTATTCTGCGCGGTGAACGTGACGAAGTCGTGACCCTCGGAAAAGAAGAACAGTGTGTATCCGAACATTATCACAGCGGCACATATACCTCCGCTGAAACCGAACAGCGATGAGCAGATCACCAGTCCGGCGATCAGGATCATGTTCGGGTTAGGTATGTTCCACAGGTAAACAAGAGCGATCAGCACGCCCATGATAACTACGGTAAGCAGGATAGAGACCCACGGGCTGAACTCCTTGTGGAACAGATCATGCAGTAATGAATGTGAATTCTCTTTTGGCATTTTATTGGTATTTGCATTGCCGGCTTTCATATTATCCTCCAATTGACATCTATAGGCTGAAAAGCAGAGGACGCTGCTGTATTCGCCTTAATCAGCGTTTCGAAACGCCTTATAGTATGGTATAAAGCGGCACGCGCGCTTATTTTTGCATTCCTTCAAGTCTCTGAGCCACGGTCGGTCTCTTCTTCTTCTCTTTCTCGGGCTTGACGGTCTTGTTGCGGTACTTTTTGGCGTAGGTGAACGCCTTCTTGAGGTTATCGTCAAGGTACTCTTCTATCTTCGCGTCATACTCTGCGGGGATGGAGTTGAGGATGACGATGGTGATGATGGAGCGTGTATCAGGGTCGCCGTTGCCGTACTGGGTGCTGAGTATCTGACCCAGCTTTTTAAGATCGGCGGCTTTGCCGGTTTTGACGAGCTCGTTGACGCGCGGTACTACCTTCTCACGGGCGAAGGTGACGCCGCGGAAGGGATAGTAGCAGTCCTGCTCGTAGCGGATCTCGTCCTTGAGCTCCGGGAAGAGGGTCATGAAGCGCTTCATCAGGAACACCGGGTCAGCGTTGCCCTCGTCGCTCTTCTTGGTCTTCTTCGCCTGCTTAGCCTTCTTGATAGCCGACGGCGCGGAGAGGGCGTCGCAGAAGTCGTTGGCGATGGATGAAGCCTCCTTGAGCGTGTCGTGATCGGGATCGAACATCCATGTAGCGAGGGTCTTCCACTCGTTGTTGGGACCGTCGTCGGTCATCGCGCACTCGCGCAGAACCATGTGCTGCTCGTCGGTATAGTACACGACAGAGTACGCCATAGTCTCGGAGGTATACAGAGACACCATCTCGTTTTCATCCATAGATGAAATCTTTTCCTTTTTAAAGCCCTGCGGCTCCAGAGCGGTCTCTACTTTATTAGAGATATGTTCAAAAGCTTCGTTCAGCATAAAATCATTCCTTTTCCATAGTTACAGCTATTATACATTATAATAAGCGATATTGCAAGCAGAAAGTTTATTTGTGTTGCTATTGCAAGAATTGATCGTTTGTGGTAATATATATTAATCAGTTAGGAATTAGGAATGAGGAATTAGGAATTGACGGCGGGTTTTACCCGCACCCGATTTAAAAATGAAATCAAACGTCCTCAACGGATTTATATAAATCCAAAAATCCGCAAGGATTTTCCCACCATTCCTAATTCCTAATTCCTCACTCCTGATTTTCAACTTCTAACTGCCAAAACGAGGTATGTTATTATGAACACCAAACAAAACGCTATCGGCATATTCGACTCGGGTCTCGGCGGTCTAACCGCGGTTCGCGAGATTCTCGAGATCATGCCGCACGAGGATATCGTATACTTCGGCGATACGGGCAGGGTGCCCTACGGTTCGAAGAGCACCGACGCCATCAACAAGTACGCACGACAGGACGCGCGCTTCTTGAAGAAGATGGGCGTAAAGATGATCGTCGCCGCCTGCGGCACGGTCAGCTCGGTCGCCCCCGACCTGAGCGAGGAGCTCGGTCTCCCCTACACCGGCGTGGTCTACCCCACCTGCTACACCGCTGTCCGCACCACAAAAAACGGACGCATCGGCGTTATCGGCACAGCCGCCACCATCGCCAGCCACAGCTACAAAAAGCGCATACAGGCTAAGCACCCCGAGATAGAGGTCTACGAGGAGCACTGTCAGCTGTTCGTCGGCTTTGTCGAGAACGGTCTTGTCGACCCCGACGACGAGCTGGTTCAGCTCATGGTGAAACGATATATGGCTCCGCTGAAGGAGAACAACGTCGACACCCTCATCCTCGGCTGCACGCACTTCCCCCTTTTAGCCGAGGCGATACAGCGCGAAATGGGCAACGGCGTGACCCTGATCGACTCCGGCAAGGAGACCGCCGTCTACACCAAAAAGGTGCTGGAGGAGCGCGGTCTGCTGCGCGACGGCAATGAACAGGGCAAGGCGCAGTTCTTCGTCAGCGACACTCCGGCGGATTTCGAAAGATACGCAGGGCTGTTCCTGCGTGACGACCTCGACATCACCGCCGCGCACATAAACATCGAGGAATACTGATGGACGAGAGATACATGATAACCGTCGTCGGTAAGCAGACCGTAGACGGCGACACCGATACCATAGAGGTCATCACGACCGGCGACATGACCATAGCCGACGGCAAGGTGACGATAATCTACCCCGAGTACGCTCAGGATGAGCCTTCCAAGGTCACAGACACCACCGTTACCTTAGAGGGCGGCGTGCTGTCGATAGACCGCCAGGGCGAGATGAGCTCGCACCTGATCCTCGAGCAGGGCGTGAGGCACGAGTGCCTCTACCGCACACCGGTCGGACAGATGTTCATCGGGATATTCACCGATAAGATCAGCTCCGATATAGACGAACACGGCGGCGAGATCAACGCGGCTTATCAGCTCGATTTCAACCGCAGCGCCGTCAGCTATAACGAGTTCTATATTTCTGTCAAAGAAAAATGATGCGTGCATCGACGCGCGCGTCTTTTTACACCATACTATTCAGTACGGTCGGCAACAAACGCGCATCTATCACTGTGCTGAGATAAATAACTGACGAAAAGGCTCCGTTTTAATGGGAGTCTTTGATATCTACTAATCGCTAAAGAAGGAAC
>ONPE01000143.1 GCA_900319615.1 uncultured Eubacteriales bacterium | reverse complement strand
TCTGGTGAAAGCCTTCTGCGAGATCAAAAACGTGAAGCTGATCAATATAGAATAATACGGACAAAAAAGAACGTCATCCTTACGTGGGATGACGTTTTATTATGAATGGTCATTGCGAGGGGCGCGCGCATCTTTTTCAGCTCTCATAAAAATACATCTTACTTTTACCCCGAGAGATAATGGCACACGTGCCCAATCCCATAAATAATCACAGTCATTGCGAGGCTCGCAAGAGCCGTGGCAATCCCACAAAGCGGCGCACCGCCTTTTCTGTCACATCAAACGGTATTTACGACAAGGGGATTTCCACGTCGGGCAATAATAAGGTAATTTGTAGTGCCCTCCTCGTAATGACGGATTAGTATGCGCCCCGTGGCAATCTCAACCGATTGAAAAGTTTATAAAATCATGAAAACGAGATAGCAGATACCGTATAATACCGGCTGGTGAGCCATATAGATGAACAGGCTGTGTCTGCCGATAAAGTCGAGCACCGGTATCTTTGCGGTGAAGTAGTGATCCCATCCGCGCTGCTCGATCACCCTCCACAGATAGAAGCCGAAGACGAAGAGGAAAATCCACGGCAGGATGGGGAAGTAGTCGGCGAAGGTGACCAGCATCGCAAAGCCGAGGAAGGTGAGCACGCCGTAAAAGATCGCCTCTTCCGGTATGAATATCACCGTGACCACGGTGACGATGATACCGCACAGGCTGACGATGATACCGCGCCTGTAGCCGTGCTGCGAGAAGTTTATCGCGATACCCGATATGATGATGAACGTGCAGCAGATGAAGCGCTCCCATATGATCGCGGGGGTGGTCATGGGGAAGCCCGGCGATACGCCGAAGACGCAGCAGATGTTGTACATCAGATGATAGATGACCATATTTATTACGGCAAAGCCTCTTATCGCGTCAAGCAGGCTGTACCGCTGCTTTGTTTCGGACATAGATTCACTTCCTTTTGCATTTTTCCGGGATATTATAGCACAACGCGGAGTGAAAATCCATACTTTTATGAAAAAGCAAACCGCCGCCCAAAAGGACAGCGGTCTGTAGTTGTTAAACGTATGTGTTCCTGTCTGCGGTATCACCGCACAGCGGAAAGGTTATTATGCCTTGCCTACGGAGCCGAAGATCTCCATCTTCTCCTTGACCTTAGCCTTGATAGCCTCGGTACCGGGAGCGAGCAGCTTTCTGGGATCGAAGCCCTTGCCCTTGAGGTCCTTGCCCTCTTCGATGTACTGGCGGGTAGCAGCGGCAAACACGAGCTGGCACTCGGTGTTGACGTTGATCTTGGATACGCCCAGAGCGATAGCCTTCTGGATCATCTCGTCCGGGATACCTGTGCCGCCGTGGAGAACGAGGGGCATCTCGCCGGTCTTAGCCTGGATAGCGTCCAGAGTCTCGAAGGAGAGACCCGGCCAGTTCTCGGGATATACGCCGTGGATGTTGCCGATACCTGCAGCCAGCATGGTAACGCCCAGATCGGCGATCATCTTGCACTCTTCGGGGTCGGCACATTCGCCCATACCTACTACGCCGTCTTCCTCGCCGCCGATGGAGCCGACCTCAGCCTCGATGGAAAGACCAAGCTCGTTGCAGATGCCTACGAGCTCTTTTGTCTTCTCGTAGTTTTCTTCGATCGGATAGTGAGAGCCGTCGAACATGATGGATGAGAAGCCTGCCTCGATGCACTTCTTGGCGCCCTCATAGGAGCCGTGGTCGAGGTGAAGAGCTACGGGTACGGTGATGCCGAGCTCCTCAAGCATACCGTTGACCATGCCTACGATGGTCTTGTAGCCGCACATATACTTGCCTGCGCCCTCGGATACGCCGAGGATAACGGGGGATTTGAGCTCCTCCGCTGTCAGCAGGATAGCCTTTGTCCACTCAAGGTTATTGATGTTGAACTGACCTACCGCATAGTGACCTGCCTTCGCCTTTGTGAGCATTTCTTTTGCGTTAACTAATGCCATAATATAGCCTCCTTGTATGTTTTTGATTGATACAAAACCAGTCATTAATCATTATATCATCACTTTGCCGACTTAGCAATAAGAATATTGAAAAAAGCTGTGTAATATTTACGGATATTCTCGTATTTCTCTTGCTAATCCCGTACTTTGGTATTATAATGTATAAGACGAAATTTGTGTAAAGGAGATTTACCATGCCTTTTATCGACGCTAAGTTCTCAAACACCGTTTCACCCGATAAGGAAAAAGAGCTCAAATCCGCCCTCGGCGAAGCCATCACCCTGCTCTCGAAGCCCGAGAGATTCCTGATGGTGCAGATCGAGGACAACTGCCGTCTGTATTTCGGCGGCAGCAACGACGATCCGATCGCTTTCTTCGACGTCAGCCTGCTTCATTCGGCTCCGAGAGCTTCTTACGAGAAGATGACCGCCCGTCTGTGCGAGATCGCAAAGGATATCATGGGCGTGGACGGCTCAAACGTCTATGTCAAATTTGAAGAGACAGATAACTGGGGCTGGGACAGCAGCATGTTTTAGTGAGGAGTTAGGAGTTAGGAATTAGGAATTTCGGGAGGGCTGCGCCCTCACCCATTTGTAATTATCTGACAAACGTTTAGTTTTTTGAATCGGGTGCGGGCAGAGCCCGCCGTTAATTCCTCATTCCTCATTCCAAATTCCTAATTGATTAAGCGAGGTATAATATGAGAATAGTTGTATTAGCAGGTGGACTTTCATCCGAGCGCGATGTGTCCATCCTCTCCGGCTCAAAGGTAGCCGAGGCTCTGCGCTCTAAAGGACACAAGGTCGTCCTGCTTGATGTATATATGGGATATGAAGAAGAGGTCTGCGATATCGACAGCCTCTTTGAAAATAACTACGACTTTACCGAAAACGCCGTCATCGGCACCGAAGAACCAGATATAGAAGAGGTCAGGAGAAGCCGCAAGAATCAGTCGTCCGTCTATTTCGGCGACCACGTGCTCGATATCTGCCGCGCTGCGGATATCACCTTCCTCGGTCTGCACGGCGGCGAGGGCGAGGACGGCTCGGTGCAGGCTGCCTTGGAGCTCAACGGCATCCGCTATACCGGCACGGGTCACCTCGGCTCAGCCATCGCCATGCACAAGGGCATCACAAAGGGCGTTTTCCTCAACTCCAATGTCCCCACACCCAAGAGCCGTCTGTACAAGAGCGCGTTCATGGGCAAGGGTTATCTGGATGACTGGACTTCCTTCCCCTGCGTGGTCAAGCCCTGCTCGGCAGGCTCGTCGGTCGGCGTGCAGATCGTAGCCGACAGGATGCAGTTCGTCGCCGCGGTAGGCGCGGCGTTCCGCTATGACGACGATGTTCTCGTGGAAGAGTACATAAAGGGTCGTGAGTTCTCGGTAGGCGTTCTGGGCGGCAAGGCTCTGCCCATCATCGAGATCATCCCCAAGGACGGCTGGTATGATTATACAAACAAGTATCAGGAGGGAGCGACCGAGGAGATATGCCCCGCAGAGCTTGATCCTGTCATCGCCGACAAGATGCAGCGCGAGGCTGAGCACGCCTTCGAGGTGCTGCGCCTCAAGGCTTACGGAAGGGTAGACTTCCTGCTCGACAGCAGGAATCGCTTCTTCTGTCTCGAGGCTAACACCCTGCCCGGCATGACGCCGATGTCGCTGCTCCCGCAGGAGGCAGCCGCTGCAGGTATCGAATACCCCGACCTGTGCGAGAAGATAATAGAGCTGTCACTCAATAAGTAGTTAGGAATTAGGAGTTAGGAGTTAGGAATTCAGGGAAACGCTTCGCGTTTTGGATTCCTATAGAATCGGGTTCAAACATTTGATAGTAATATATCAATCGGGTGTAGGCAAAGTCCACCATTTACCCCTCACCCTTCACCATTATCCATTAACTCCTCACTCCTCACTACTAACTCCTCACTGAATAATCCGGAGGATCCAATGAAACCTATCACATTACGCGAGGTCGCTGCCGCCTGTAACGGCGAGCTGCACGGCGACCCGGATATACAGATCACATCCATAGTGACCGACAGCCGCAAGGCAGGCAAGGATTCTCTCTTTGCCGCCATCAAGGGCGAGCGCGCCGACGGTCACCGCTTCATACCGGCTACCGCTGAGCAGGGCGCGGTTTGCGCTCTGTGCGAGGAAGCTCCCGACTGCGGAGTCGCCTATATTTTGGTAGAGTCTACCCTCATTGCCCTGAAGGGTATCGCCGAGTATTACCGCTCGCTGTTCACGATACCGTTCATCGGCATCACCGGCAGCGTCGGCAAGACCTCTACCAAAGAGTTCATCAGCTCGGTGCTTTCGCAGAAGTACCGCGTCCATAAGACGAGCGGCAACTTCAATAATGAATTGGGCGTGCCGATAACCTTGTTCGGCTTGGAGGAAGACCACGAGGTCGCCGTCATCGAGATGGGCATCTCCGGCTTCGGCGAGATGACGCGCCTCGCTAAGATGGTGCGCCCCGATATCTCTGTCATCACCAACATCGGCTGCTGTCATTTAGAGAACCTCGGCGACCGCGACGGCGTGCTCAAAGCCAAGACAGAGATGTTCGCTTATCTCAAGGATAACGGTACCATCATCCTCTGTCACGACGACGACAAGCTGAGCACCGTTACCGAATACAACGGTATACGACCGATATTCTACGGCACCGGCGACGACGAGTACAGGGCTGAGGATATCGTCGAGTATGGGCTCCTCGGGGTCGGCTGTACGCTGATCCACGGCGACAGCCGCATAGAAGTCACCGTCCCGACCATGGGCAGGCATAATGTGCTCAACGCTCTGTGCGCTATGGCTGTGGGCGATAAGCTCGGGCTGACCGCCGAAGAGATCAAGCGCGGTATCGAGAGCTTCAAAAACGTCGGCTCGCGCAACCGCATC
>ONPE01000157.1 GCA_900319615.1 uncultured Eubacteriales bacterium | reverse complement strand
GCGATGACGTCGGACAGCCACCCCCGAGCCTCCGTGTGAAAGCGCGGCGTACCCCTGCGTTAAAGGGATTCAAGCGGTCGCGTATAGTCATACGCGGCAATTTGGGTGGTACCGCAGGCAAGCCTGTCCCATGTAGGGATGGGCGCTTTTTATTTATACAATGTGTCATTACGAGGAGCGGCGTTAAGCCGCGACGTGGTAATCCCACAAAGGATCGATGCTGTTAATCGGTTGAGATTGCCACGGCGCATGGATGCGCCTCGCAATGACGATTTATGTAAAGTGAGGTTTTGAAAATGCAGTATATGGGTCTTAACGAACTCAGAGAAAAATTTCTTTCATTTATGGAGAGCAAGGGTCATCTAAGGCTGCCGAGCTTTCCGCTGATCCCCAAGGACGACAACTCCCTGCTCCTTATCAACTCGGGCATGGCTCCGATGAAGAAGTATTTTACCGGCGAGGTCACTCCTCCGCGCAGCCGCGTCACGACCTGTCAGAAGTGCATCCGCACCCCCGATATCGAGCGCGTCGGCATCACCGCGCGCCACGGCACCTACTTCGAGATGCTGGGCAACTTCTCCTTCGGCGACTACTTCAAGAGCGAGGCTACCGCGTGGGCGTGGGAGTTCTTCACAAAGGTTCTCGAGATGCCCGAGGAGCTGCTCTACTGCTCCGTATATGAGGAAGACGACGAGGCTGTGAGGATCTGGACAGAGGAGGTCGGCGTAGACCCCTCGCACATCGTCCGCTTGGGCAAGGAGGACAACTTCTGGGAGCACGGCTCAGGCCCCTGCGGCCCCTGCTCCGAGATCTACTTTGACCGCGGCGTTGAAAAGGGCTGCGGCAGACCCGAGTGCGCCGTGGGCTGCGACTGCGACCGCTTCGTCGAGGTCTGGAACCTCGTGTTCTCTCAGTTCGAGTCCGACGGCAAGGGCAACTACACCGAGCTGGCAAAGAAGAACATCGACACCGGTATGGGTCTGGAGCGTCTCGCCTGCGTGATGCAGGGCGTTGACAACCTCTTCCTTGTAGACACCGTGCAGAATATCATGAAGCATATATCCAAGATCGTAGGCGTGAACTACGGAGAGGACGATAAGAAGGATATCTCTCTGCGCGTTATCACCGACCACATCCGCTCCACCACCTTTATGATAGCCGACGGCGTTATGCCGTCAAACGAGGGCAGGGGATACGTCCTGCGCCGTCTGCTCCGCAGAGCCGCCCGTCACGGCAGGCTCTTAGGCTACGAGGAGCCGTTCCTCTATCAGGTATGCGATACCGTCATCAAGGAGAACGAATCCGCTTATCCCGAGCTCGCGGAGAAGAAGGATTATATCATCAAGCTGATCAAGGTAGAGGAAGAGAACTTTGCAAAGACCATAGATCAGGGCTTTGCGATGCTCGAGAACATCTTGGAGCACAACGATATCACGACCCTCAGCGGCGAGGACGCCTTCAAGCTCAACGATACCTTCGGCTTCCCGATCGACCTCACCCGCGAGATATTGCAGGAGAGAGGCATCAAGGTAGACGTCGACCGCTTCTATGAGCTGCTGCTGCTGCAAAAGCAGCGTTCACGCAAGGCGCGCAAAAACGCCGGCGCAGACGCATGGGTCAGCGATTCTATCGACTTTACAGGCGTAGACGGCACCTCTTTCGTCGGCTACACCGATTATACTTCTGAGAGCAAGGTGCTCGCCATCGTCAAGGACGGCGAACGCGTCGACCGCGCTCAGGAGGGCGATAACGTCATCATCGCACTCGACAAGACTCCCTTCTATGCCGAGAGCGGCGGTCAGGCAGCCGATACGGGCGTGCTCAGCGTCGGCGACTGCTCCATAGACGTAGACGACGTACAGAAGGATCCGTCCGGTATCTTCATGCATATGTGTCAGGTCAACACCGGCACGCTGGCGGTAGGCGATACCGTCGAAGCTAAGATCGACGTTGAACGCCGCCTCGATATCATGCGCAACCATACCGCGGCTCACCTGCTGCAGGCAGCTCTCAGAGAGGTGCTCGGTACCCATGTACAGCAGGCAGGTCAGCTCGTTAACGAGGATATCCTCCGCTTTGACTTCACCCATTTCTCCGCTATGACAGCCGACGAGATGCTCGATGTAGAAAAGCGCGTGAACGATATCATCCTCGAGGGCATCCCCGTCACCTGCACCGAGATGTCTATAGAAGAAGCGAAGAAGAAGGGCGCCATGGCTCTCTTCGGCGAGAAGTACGGCGACGTTGTCCGCGTTGTCGAAGCCGGCGATTTCAGCAAGGAATTCTGCGGCGGTACTCATGTCGACAACACAGCCAAGGTCGGTATGTTCAAGATCCGTCAGGAGGGCTCCGTTGCGGCAGGTGTTCGCCGTATCGAGGCTGTTACAGGTCACAACTTCCTGCGCTTTATCAACAACGCTGTCATGATGATCGGTCAGGCCGCGTCCTCGCTGCATCTGAACAATCCGCTCGATCTTGTACAGGGCGCCGTGCGCACCATGGTACGCCTCAAAGAAGCCGAGAAAGAGATCGAGAGCATGAAGGCAGAGATGGCTAAGTGGCAGCTGGGCAATATCCTGGATACCTCCGAGAAGGTAGGGGACACCTACGTCGTCTCCGCCCAGTTCAACGGCACTACCAGCGATATGCTGCGCAATATGTGCATGGATATCATCGCAACCGATGAGAACGTCATCGCTGTTCTGGCTGCTGTCAAGGACGGCAAGCTGACCTTCGCGTGCGGCTGCTCCAAGGCTGCGGTCAAAAGCGGTCTGAAAGCCGGCAGCATCGTGCGCTCCGTGGCTCAGATAGCCGGAGGCAACGGCGGCGGCAAGCCCGATATCGCTATGGCGGGAGGCAAGGACATCACCAAGGCTGACGAAGCCCTCTATGCCGTCAAGGATATCGTCAAGGGTATGCTCGGCTGAGCAGATCATATCAGCCAACAATCAATCAAGTGAACCGACAGATCTTCTGTCAGCAAATGATCCCGCTTCATTTCGGAGCGGGATCGTGTTTTTATTCAAAATAGTCATTGCGAGGGCTTTGACCGTGGCAATCTCAACCAAATAAAATAGTCATTGCGAGGGGCGCAAGTTAAGGTTGAGATTCCCACGTCGGAGCGTGGACACGCGTGTCCCTCCTCCTCGGAATGACGATTTGTATGCGTCCCGTGGCAATCTCAACCGATTAGATAAGTCATTGCGAGGGTCGCAAAGGTTAAGGTTGAGATTCCCACGTCGGAGCGTGGACACGCGTGTCCCTCCTCCTCGGAATGACGAATTATATGCGCCCCATAGCAATCTCAACCGATTAAATAAGTCGTATGATGCATTATGTTGATAACTGTGTTGAAAACCTGTTGAAATGTTGAAAAGTCAGCAGGTTTTTCTTTTTATTTCCTTTATCATTTCATTATCATTGACTTTGTATTTTTCATTGTCATTATCTTTATATTGGGTATAAAAAAACCGCTTGGGTTTTTCTCCTGCAGTTTCGAAGTCCTGCTGCTCTTTTTTCGGACGGCCTCCCTTTTTCCCGTTTTCTCTGTTTCTCTCACAGACTTTATTGTATTTTTCGACGTTAATGTCGATCTCCTTTCTCATCATGATGAACGCCATCATCAGCGGCTGATCGTCAGAGAAATCGGTCAGCTCGCCGGTGTCGCCGTAGCGCAGGAGCGCCTTGTACAGCCGCCCTGCCTGATCGTCGGTGAGCAGCTCGAGCATCTCGCTCAGATGAAAGTAGGTGAAGAATCCTTTTGGCTTTTTCATGCTGATACCTCCAAAATAGTTTTCACCTATGCCGGGATAAAGAAAAAAGTTGCATACTTTTATGCAACTCCATAAGGAAGTCGTCATAAAACCATGCAACTTTTGATAAGGACTTATTCAGTTATATACGGTGTAGCGTTTGCTATGCCGTTTTTTGCTGTTGAGCTAAAAGCTCTTTTCGTCGCCTTTGATCTGCAAGCGATGCCTGGAAGCTTGCTTCCGCTTCT
>ONPE01000179.1 GCA_900319615.1 uncultured Eubacteriales bacterium | reverse complement strand
TATGGGGCTGTGCTTTTGCTTTATGATCTCCTTACAAGCGTGGCAGGCAATCTCATGAGGCTCGACCGGCTTGCCGCAGTAGGGGCAGTGCTCGGGGTAGATCAGCGCGCGCAGAAAATACAGCGGCTCTATCATGACTCTTTCTCCCCGTTGAGCATATCCAGCCCGTGTGCAAGATGGGGGAGGACGAACGAAAGATTCTCCACCGCTCCCTTAGGCGAGCCGGGCAGGTTGATAATCAGGCTCTTGTCCCGTATACCGGCTATACCGCGTGAGAGGATAGCTCTCGGGGTGATCTCCATGCTCCTGCAGCGCATATATTCCGCGATCCCGGGAGCAGGCTTTTCTATGACTTTCGCAGTCGCCTCTGGTGTTACATCTGTAGGCGCAAAGCCGGTGCCGCCGGTGGTGATGATAAGCTGAGTCCCTTGTTCGCAGTGATCGAGCAGGGCTTTTTTTATTCTCTCCATATCATCGGGGATGATGATTTTTTCTGTCACCTCATAGCCGTTATCCGTGAGCAGATTCGCTGCCTCGGGGCCGCTCTTATCCTCATATATACCGCCGGACGCTCTGTCGCTGACGGTTATGACGCAGGCTTTGTACATGATAACTCTCCTTTACTTTCCGAATGAACAGTCGGGATATGTGCATCTATCACAGCCAAGGCACAGACCGCCCTCTCCGTAGCTGATAAAATCAGCTCTCGTCAGCCTGACTCCTGCGGCTATCCTCGGCAGGACAAGGTCGAAGATCGTCGCCTTAGCGTACATCACGCAACCGGGCAATCCCATCACAGGGGTGCCGTCTTCATAATAGCCCATGAGGAACATCGCGCCGGGCAGCACCGGAGCGCCGTAGGTGACTATCTGAGCGCCGGTGTTTTTGATAGCTCCGGGGGTGTTGTCGTCGGGGTCGACGCTCATGCCGCCGGTGCACAGGATCATGTCGGTTTTACCTTTGACCGAGTTTATCGCCTGTTGGATGTTGTCTGTTCCGTCGTCGGTGATGATATGCTCCGTTATGCCGATGCCGTAATCGGAGAGCTTCTTTTCCAGAACCGGGGTGAACTTATCCTCGATCCTGCCGTGAAAGACCTCGCTGCCTGTTGTGATGACAGCAGCGGTTTTGAGAACATAGGGGAGGACGTTGAGGATGGGCTTTTCTTCGGCGATCCCTTTTGCGATATCCGTCTTGTCCTTGCCGATTACCAGCGGGATAACGCGCGTACCGGCGAGCTTATCACCGCTTTTTACGGCGGTATCGCCCTTGCGCGTCGCGATCATGATCTCGTCGACGGAGTTTATTTTTTTCAGCTTTTCTCTGTCGACGGTGAAAAGTCCGTCGATATCCGAGAAGAGCTCGATCTTGCCCTCGCTTACCTTGCCGCGGGAGATATTCTCTCCCTTGCAGATCTCGCAGAGTATCTCTGCGGCTTCATCCTCGTGCAGGGTGTTCTCGTCCTTCTCGAAGATGTACAGATTTTCCTTGCCCATGCTCAGCAGGACGGGTATATCCTCTTCGGTGACGATATACCCCTTTTTGAATCGCGCGCCCTTATACTCGCCGGGGATTATACAAGTCATGTCGTGACACAGCACGTGCCCGACTGCTTCGGTGGTCTTTATCAGCTTCATATCATTCTCCTGTCGTTATTGTGTCGCCGGGTCGGATAATACCGCCCTTGATGACGATGGCGAAGATGCCCTCGGTGGGCATGACGCATTTGCCAGTGAGTTTTCTGATCTCGCAGTCGTTGTGACATTCCTTGCCGATCTGGGTGACCTCGAGCTCGGTCTCGCCGATAATCAGACGCGTCCCTATCGGCAGAGCTTTGAGGTCGAGCCCTTCGGTGAGGATATTCTCGGCAAAGTCGCCGGCGTTCAGCTCAACGCCTTTTTTGCGCATGGTATCCACGCTCTCGTTTGCAAGCAGACTGATCTGGCGGTGCCAATGATGTGTTCGTGAAGACGCTGCGTGTGCGTCGCCGAGTATCCCGTGACCCTCAATGAGGGTGACATAGGGGACAGGGTGCTTTCGCGTGCCCTTCTTCTCGCTTATGCAGGTGGACAGGACTTTTCCTTTCATCGTTCGAACACCCCGCTTTTGCCGCCCGATTTATACATCAGGCGGATATCGGTGATCTCGATATCGCGCTGCACCGCCTTGCACATATCGTAGATCGTCAGCGCCGCCGTGCTGACAGCGGTAAGCGCCTCCATTTCTACGCCCGTGCTCTCTTTGCACTTTACGGTCGCCTGTATTATTATCTCGGTATCGGTCAGCTCGAAGTTGATATCTACTGAGCTCAGCCGCAGGGGATGGCACATCGGGATGATGTCGGCGGTCTTTTTAGCCGCCATGATACCTGCTACCTGAGCCACCGCGAGGACGTCGCCCTTTTTCATCCCTCCCGATCTTATCAGAGCCATCGTGTCGCTGTTGACCTTTACGTTACCTCTTGCTGTCGCTATACGGACGGTGCTTTGTTTATCGGTAACGTCCACCATACGGGCGCGGCCTTGTTCGTTTATATGCGAAAGATCCATCTTATCCTCCTATCTCGTTCATGTTTCTGTCTGTCTGAGCGCCGACGGTGTCAAGCAAATGACGCGCAGGCTTTTGAGATATCCCGTCGGCAAGGGCGGATATCAGCTCATCTCCGTGCAGACCTTTCAGATTTATCTCGGTCTGTGAGTGCAGGCACGGCTTGAGCTTGCCGTCCGCGGTCACGCGTATCTTGTCGCAGGATGCGCAAAAGCCCTTTGACATCGGGCTTATCAGCCCTACGGTGCCCTTGTGACCCGGCAGATGATACACCCTCGCGACTCCGTCCGATGTGATACTTTCGGCGATTTGCCGCAGGTATTCTTCTATCGGACTCACGCTGATCATGCGGATTTTGTCCCAGCCTTTGACCACGCCGAGAGGCATGAGCTCGATGAACCGCACGTGCAGGGGTTCATCCTCAGTCAGCTTTATAAAATCAAAGATCTCCCCGTCGTTAATACCGCCGAGCAGCACCGTGTTTATTTTTATATCGGTGAAGCCGGCTTTTTTTGCAGCCTTAATGCCGTTCAGCGTGTCATCAAGCTCGCCGACCCTCGTTATACTGCGAAAGGTAGCCTTATCAAGCGTATCGAGGCTGATGTTCAGCCGGTCGACCCCTGCTATTTTCAATTCATCGGCAAGCTCGGGGAGCAAGGAGCCGTTGGTCGTGATGCCGAGCTCAATATCGTCCGAGATCGCCCTTATATTTCTGCAAAGGGTGACGATACCCCTGCGGACGAGCGGCTCGCCGCCGGTGAGGCGTATCTTGCGGATACCCAGCGAATATGCGGCTTTCGCGATATCGGTGAGCTCTTCTATGCTCAGGATATCGTTATGGCGCTTTTTTGCTACGCCCTCTTTGTCCATGCAGTAAATGCATCTGTAGTTGCACAGGTCGGTGACGGACAGGCGCAGATATCTTATCGTCCTGCCAAAGTTATCTTTCATATCTTGTACTCCGGGAGGATCACTCCGGCTTTCTCATA
>ONPE01000196.1 GCA_900319615.1 uncultured Eubacteriales bacterium | reverse complement strand
TTCATGAGCATCAAGAACTTCGGTCTGTTCTTTGTAAGCAGCAGCATCGACGACGTCCTCGACTATATCGAGAGCCCCGATCCCATCGACTTCGATATAAGCGAGCTCCGACACCTGAATAAATGACGTCATGACAAAACGCTCCCTGTCCCGACGGACAGAGAGCGTTTTATGCTTATTACAATTGTTCCAAAAAGTTGATCAGGTCGTCGTATGAGCCGCGGCGGTACATATCGAACGGCAGATCGTGCGTTATCATGTGGTTCATGACGAGGAAGACGTCTATCCCCAGCTCGGCGCAAGGCTGCATATCCTCGCGCACGTCGTTGCCGATCATCAGCGCTTCGTCGGGCTTTGCGCCGAAGCGGTCGAGTATCTCCTGAAAATACAGCGGATTCGGCTTGCTGTAGGAGCTTGTCTCGGCGGTGGTGATGAAGTCGAACATATCCGGCTTCAGTCCGACCCACTTCATGCGGTTCTCCACCGCCTCGATGGTGAACACCGGCATCGTGGCGACTGCGGCATACCGCGCCTTCTCCCTCATGAGTTCGGCTATCCTCACGGCATGGGGGTTGGGCAGAGTAAGGTCGTAGACGTTCTCGAAGGTGGTGGTGTAATAATCATACATCACCGGCGCGATATCCCTCTCGGTATAGCCGCTGATCTCAAAAACCTTGTCGTAAAAGACCTCGATATTCTTTTTTGATCCGTCGTTGTATATCATCGCGCGTATACCGCGGCTGACGCCCTCCAGAGCCTTAGCCGGCTCCATGCCGTTTTGGGCGAACTTCTTCGATACATCCCTGAACCATACCTCGACGAACCGCTCCTGAGTATAAATGGGCAGGAGGGTGTTGTCGAGATCGCTCATTATCAATTTATATTGCTTCATATCTTCACCAAGGAGCAGCAGCTCACAGGCGCAGGGGCGCGAATATATCGCGCGTATCGCCTGATTTTTTTGTCCATAGAAACATAATAGGTATGTTCCGTCAACCTATAGTTTAGCACGATTAACGAAATTTAACAATACTTATTGTCAAACTTTATTTTTCGTGGTATTCTTACATCGAAATCATAGTGCGAGGTGTTTTTTATGAAGCATTTTAACCCTGCTGATATACTTTTACCTAAAAAGGATTTTGAGACCTGGGCCGTAGTCGCGTGCGACCAGTACACCAGCGAGCCCGACTACTGGAACGACGTAGAGGCTATCGTCGGCGACAAGCCGTCGTCGCTGCGCGTCATCCTGCCCGAGATATACCTGAGCGACGACAACAGCGAGCGCATCGCCGCCATCAACGCGAATATGCAGAGCTACCTCGACGGCGACGTCTTTGATCTGCATGAAAACAGCATGATCTACGTCGAGCGTGAGTCCGGCTCCGAGATCAGACGCGGCATCGTCGGCGTCATCGACCTCGAGGACTACGACTACCGCAACGGCGCGACCTCTGCCATCAGAGCAACCGAGGCGACCGTTCTCGAGCGCATACCTCCGCGCGTGCAGATACGCAAGGACGCTCCGCTTGAGCTGCCGCACATACTGCTGCTCATCGACGACCCCGAGCGCACAGTTATAGAGCCCCTCGCGGAGGAAAAGGAAGGCTTTGAAAAAGCCTACGACTTCGACCTGATGAAGGACGGCGGACATATCGAGGGCAGATTCCTCAGCGACGCTGCCGTAAAGCGCGTGCAGGACGCTCTTGAAGCGCTGGTAGCAGGCAAGGACGACGGTCTTCTCTTTGCCGTTGGCGACGGCAACCACAGCCTCGCCACCGCCAAGGAGTGCTATAATCAGAGCAAGGATCCCCTCGCGCGTTACGCGCTGGTCGAGGTGGTCAACATCCACGACGAGAGCATCGAGTTCGAGCCCATCTACCGCGTGCTGTTCAACGTCGACGCGGAGGACTTCATCGAGGGCTTCTCGGCATACACCGACATGAAGGGCATCGGGATCAGACAGCACTTCCGCTGCATCACCCCCGAGGCTGACGGCGAGCTGGAGGTCAAGTCGACCGCCAAGCTGCCGGTGGGCACGCTGCAGAGCTTCATCGACGTCTACATGAAGTCACACCCCGAGGTTCGCATCGACTACATCCACGGCGAAGAGGTCGTCGAGAGCCTGTGCGAGCAGAAGGGCACCCTCGGCTTCATCTTCGACGGTATGGAGAAGGACGAACTCTTCCCCGCGATCGTCGCCGACGGCTCCCTGCCGCGCAAGACCTTCTCGATGGGTCACGCACGTGACAAGCGCTATTACATCGAGGCGAGAAAGATAAAATAAATCTACAAGAAAGCGCGCTCCGCGCGCATTTCGCTTAGCCATCGCTCGTTGCCGCGCAGCGGCAAACTGAGCGGGCATACAAATCTCTTTTGCTTGACTCGCGCGTCCGGAAACGAGCGGTTTCCTGTAAAGTAAAATAAGCACTTCCGAAACAAATCGGAAGTGCTTTTTTGTATCCATGACGTTTTATGAATACACCTTTTATTCTATAACTCCGCCGCCGAGGACGGTATCTCCGTCATATAAAACGCATGCCTGCCCCGGGGTGATGGCTCTGACCGGCTCGTCGAACACCACGGTCACGGAGCCGTCTTCGCCCGGATACGCTGTCGCGGGCTGCTCCTTATGGCGGTATCTGGTCTTAGCCGTACATCTCACCGGCTGATCAGGCGACTCTCCGCTGATCCAGTTGAAATCCGCGACCTTTGCCACCGTGCCGAAAAGCTCGCTGTTGTCGCCGAGCACCACGGTGTTGTCCTCCGCGTTTATCCGCACGACATAGATCGGCTCACCCACGCTGATGCCGAGGTGCTTTCGCTGACCGATCGTGTAGTGGATGACGCCCTTGTGCCTGCCGAGCTTCTCGCCGGCGGTCGTGATGAAGTCGCCCGGTTGTGAATCTCCCTCACGGCGCTCGATAAATCCGGCGTAGTCGCCGTCGGGGACAAAGCAAATATCCTGACTGTCCGGCTTGTCGGCGTTGATGAAGCCGTTCTCCGCAGCTATGCGGCGCACCTCGTCCTTGCTGAGCTCTCCCAGAGGGAAGCGTATGCGGCACAGCTGCTCCTGAGTAAGGCTGTAGAGAACATAGCTCTGATCCTTCGACGGATCGAGCGCCTTTTTCAGCAGATATTTTTCGCCATCCTCCTCGACGCGGGC
>ONPE01000177.1 GCA_900319615.1 uncultured Eubacteriales bacterium | reverse complement strand
CATATAGCGCATACCGTTATGACGGCGAACCTTGACCAGCTTTTTTGCTCCTGTGCGCGACACCGTCCAGTTGGTGTAGTAGAAGCCGATCTTGCGCTTCTTGTTTATCGCGCGGTTGATGCTGTCGATGTTGCGGTAGATCTCTTCGTTGGAGTTTTTGACGCGGTTGGCGACGATCACCTGCCGGTGCAGCTCCTTCGCCTGATTCTCCGAGGTAAGGCGCTCTATCTTATGTATGAGCTCGCGGCTCTTTTTGAGCGTGATGAACTTGGAGCACTGAACAGCGTCTATCAGCAGCTTTAGCTCCTCGGTGGTGAAGTCGCGCGATACAAGGCTGAAGAGTGTGATCTTCCCCACCTTGCTCTTGACGATATCAAAGCCGAAATCACGCAGGCACTCGATATCGCTGTAGATGCTCTTGCGCTCGGCGGCTATATCGTACTCGGCAAGATAGTCGATGATGTCCTGCACGGTAACGCCGTAGTCGTCGTCGGTCTTCTCGGAGAAAAACTTCATTATATACAGCAGCTTTTGCTTTTGCTTGGGATTCTTCGCCATGTCATTTTCCTTTCTATGAAACGAGGTACTGTGCGAGCCCTACTATTAGGGGCATCGTCACGAGCGAGAACAGCGTCGACGCCGAGACGATACCGGCGCTGAGCTGAGTATCGCGGCCGTACTTGGCTGACATCATCGTAGAGTACGCCGCTACCGGCGAGCTCACCGCGATAACTGTCGAGACGATGATCACGCTGTCGATACCGAGAGCGAGCATAACGCCCATAACTGCTGCCGGTATGATGATCAGCCGGAGCGCCATCGCGATATATGCGTCCTTATCCTTCAGCACACGGCGGATATCCGAGTGTACCAGATGATAGCCTATGACCAGCATAGGTACGGGCGTGTTGAGAGCCGCGAGGAACGATACGCATGACGCCGGCACCGTGGGCAGCTTTATCGAGAACACGAACAAAACCAATCCTATGACGGTGCCGATGATACCGGGGTTCATCACAGCCTTCAGCGCCGATCTGAGCTCAGTCTTGCGGCTCATGGTTATCAGCCCGTACGTCCACATGAATATGTTGAACATCGCGACATACGCTGCGCCGTAAAACACGCCGTCGTCGCCGAGCACAGCCTTTTGCAGAGGCAGCGCCATGAAGCCGCAGTTCGAAAACACCACGGCGAACTTAAGCACCGCTCCGCGGGAGACGTCCATCTTCCGATACAGCAGCTCGGCTATAAGCACCGAGCACAGCAGCGACGCAAACGCTGCCGCCAAAGCCGTGAGCAAGCCCGCGAGCATCTCGTGCCTGAACTCCCTCTGGAAGGCGTTGATGATGACGCACGGGGTCACCGCGTACAGCACGACGTCGGTCATCGAGCGCGAGCCCTGTTCGGTGATCATACCGAGCTTTGTCAGCAGCGCGCCGACCGCTATCAGAATGAACAGCACGAGCACCTGCGCGCCTACGTCCAAGAATGAAGAAAGCAAAAATATCCCCCCTGTCGAAGCAAAACCGTCGAGTCCTAATTATTGTACTTTATCATTATAGCAGAGGGAGCCGGATAATGCAACCCGGTATATGTGAAATAATGATAGATTTTTTACAAGAAAATATACAAAATGTCTGAGTCCCGAATAATACCCTGTGAGTCTGCACAAAATATACGTAGATTTTTAGATATAATGTGCGGCAAAAAAGCGCCATTTGTGCATTTCGGACAAAATTTGTCCGTCAAGTTGTACCTACAAACCATACGCGCTTACAGCCGTGTTTGTATAAACAAACAAAAATCGCGTTATCATTTGACAATCGCAATTAAGATATATATAATACGAGTTGTAAGCAAGAAACACAGCTTACCGCTTAGTATATTTTGTAATTCAAACGAAAGAAGGATTTTTTATCATGGCAACTGCTAAAAAGACCGCCGCTAAGGCTGAGACTAAGACCGCTGCTAAGAAGACTGCCGCTAAGGCTGAGACAAAGACCGCTGCTAAGGCTGAGACCAAGGCTGCTGCTAAGACAGAGACCAAGGCTGCTAAGACAGAGACAGCTGCTAAGAAGCCCGCTGCCAAGAAGGCTGCCGAGCCCAAGTTCGATCTGTTCATCCAGTACGCCGGCGCTACCGTATCCATCGAGGATATCGAGAAGAACGTCAAGAAGGTCGTTAAGGGCAAGAAGGCTTACACAGTTTATGTTAAGCCCGATGAGAGCAAGGCTTACATCGTTGCTGACGGTGAGACCACCGGCATGGACGTATTCTTTGTAGCTGACTAATCTAAATCATAAAACAACGGCGGGGAGCTTGCTCCCTGCTTTTTGTTTGTCATGCAAAAGAAACAATGATGAACAGAATATTAAATTATCACTTTTACTATAGCAATTTGCAGATACATATGTTATAATGGATTCACTCACAATTTAGGAGGTAAACGAATGAAAACTTTGACAAGAGTCATCGCGGTGCTCGTACTTGCGGCTATGCTGGCTTCTGTTATGGCAGCGTGCAGCTCTTACTGGGACGAGCGCATCTACGGCAGCTGGAAGCAGACCGACAAGGTTGACGGCAACTGGACCTGGACCTTTGAAAAGGGCGGAAAGTGCTCGCTCACAAGCGACGATGGCTTCACAAGCTCAGGCACCTATAAGATGGAAGGCGAAGGCACCGGCAAGATCAAGATCACTCTGGACAGCTGGCCTCTGGATAATAAGGCAGGCGAAAAGCTCTTCTCCTACGCAGTAACTGAGAAGGTCATGGATCTTCTGGAAGAGAACTACGATTTCCATTGTTTCAAACAGTAACAAACAGCAGCGGTTTCGGCCGCTGTTTTTGTTTGACGCGCGGCGTCTTTGTACGCCATACTTCAGCGTATCAGGGATAACTAATTCTAAAAAGCTCTGACTAAAACAGAGCGACAATCTATCGTGTCAAATATTTAAATCAAAGTTTAGTATAAAAGATATAAACCAACGCCACCCGTTTTCACGGATGGCGTTCTTTCTGTACTATAGGCAATTCCGCACACCTGAATTATGTGCTATTGCCTGTAGAATTAATACAATGCGTACTTACCTCTTGTGACATATCTGCCGCTGTGCTCGAGGGTTATCTCGCCGTCGCTGCACACCAGCCTGCCGCGCAGATATACCTTCTCGATCTTACCGGCGGTCTTGACGCCCTCGAACGGATGATAGCCGCACTTGGAGAGCTCGCGCTCTGCCGACAGCACGCCGGTCGCCTTGGGGTTGAAGATCACGATATCCGCGTCTGAGCCTGCCTTGATCGCGCCCTTCTTGGGATACATACCGTAGAGCCGCGCGGGATTCTCGCTGAGATACGCGCACATCTGAGGGAGGGATATGCGGCGCTTTTTCACGCCGTAGGTGTACATCAGCAGAGCCCTTGAGCCTACGCCGGGCATACCGTTGGGTATCTTTTGACGGTCTGGATGCCGCCGCGCCTGAGAGCGTTCCACAGAGCGGCGTTGTCTGACGGCTTGCGAAGAGGCGGAGAGCAGATGTACCCTGCCGCCTTATCAAATGGAGCGCCGTAAACGCTGTCGTCGAGCAGCAGATACTGTGGGCAGGTCTCGACATAGACCTTCACGCCGTTCGCCCTCGCCTTGAGCACCTCCTCATAGCCCTTCGCGGTGCTCAGATGCACCACGATGCACGGGGCGTCGGCAGCCTTCGCGATGCTGAGGAAGCGGTTGACCGCCTCAGCCTCGGTATAGTCGGGACGGGTAAGCGGATGAAACTTGGGAGCAAGCTCGCCGCGAGCCTGTGCGTCCTCACGGAGCTTGCCGATGATTGCGGAGTTCTCACAGTGGCAGCCGACGATGCCGCCGTACTTCTTGAGCTCGATCATCAGCTCTAATATCTCACGGTCGTTCAGCTCCATCGCGTCGTAGATCATATAGA
>ONPE01000178.1 GCA_900319615.1 uncultured Eubacteriales bacterium | reverse complement strand
ATGACCATCATCGAAGCGATCCTCGATACTCTGGAAAAAACTCCGCCCGAGCTCTCCGCAGATATCATCGACAACGGCATCATGCTCACCGGCGGCGGCGCGCTGCTCAGAGGCATGGACAAGCTGGTAGAAGAAGAGACCGGTATGCCGGTTAAGGTCGCCGCGCATCCGCTCGACTGTGTAGTAGACGGCGCCGGTATGCGCCTCGACCCCAATTTTGTAGCAAGCAAGCGCACAAAGAAGGAATAATTGAATCATAAAATCATTGTGAAGCTCTGTAAAGGAGCCGTGGCAATCCCACAAAGCGGCGTACTTCTTTTCTGTTAATACTGACCGGTATTAAACCGCCGGGGGATTACCACATCGGGTAATATGCAGTGCCCTCCCCGTAATGACGATAAGTATGCGCCCCGTTGTGATATCGACTGATTAAATCTAATTCGGACGGAAAAAAGATGAAAGAGTTTTTTTCTTCACCAAAAATCAAAATATTCCTCTCGGTGCTGCTGGTGCTGATCATGCTGTCCGTCTTTACGCGGAACGTGGATAACAACGTCGTTTCTACGACGCTCAACACCATCACCTACGGACTGAGCAAGGTCACCGCAGCCGCCTCGCAGGATCAGAGCGACGGCAAAAGCTACGAAGAGCTGAAAGCCGAGAACGAGCTGCTAAGCGAGGCGAACCGCGAGCTCCGCACAAGGCTTATCGACTACTACAGCGTAAAGGAAGAGAACACCCGGCTCTGGAAGTTCTACAAGCTGAAAAAGGAGCACGACGACTTCACCCTCATCCCGGCTACCGCTCTTCGCCGCGACAGCAACGACGAGTTCGGCTCCTTCACCATTGATAAGGGCACCGCGTCAGGTATCAGCACCGGCGACCCTGTCCTCGCAGAAAACAGTCTGATCGGCTGGATATCCGAGGCTGACGCGTACACCGCCAAGGTCGTGACGATCCTCTCGCCCCAGACAAGCGTGGGTGCAGTGGATAACGCTACCGGCGATACAGGCATCATCACCGGTTCGGCGAAATTTGCCGAAGATAACCGCACGATGTTCACCAAGCTCAACTCGGAGCACAAGGTGCAGGAGGGCGACATCATCACCTCCGCCGGTACCGCAGGCATCTACCCCAAGGGCATGGTGCTCGGCGAGGTCATCGAGATAGGCTACGATACATACGACACCTCCTACTATGCCGTTATCGAGCCCTACGATGATATAAGCAAGGTGGTCGACGTCGCTGTCATCACCGAGTATGACGGACAGGGCGAGATCCTGAAACCGGACTAAGGAGAGAGTAGCTTGTCAGACAGATCAAATTCGTTTTTCAGATATCTGGCATATGTGATAGAGATAATCGTGGCGTTTGTGCTGGCTACAACGCCGCATCTGCTGCCCGAGCTCTTCGGAGCCAAGCCGGTGCTGACGGTTTGCGTCGCGCTGACCGCGGCGATCTTCGAGCGCGAGATACCCGCGATGATCATCGGCATGGTATCGGGCATGATGGCTGATATAGCCTACACCGACAGCATCGGGCTGTTCACCATCACTCTTACGATAGTATGCTTCATCGTCGGCTACGCGGCGAACAACCTGATCATGGCGACCTTCCCCAACTTTCTGCTGTACGCGGCGATCGCTGTGGGAGCGATCTTCATGCTCTACTATCTGATAGCGTTCGTCATCCCCGGTACGGACGATAACTGGACTTACTTCACAAATCATCTGGTTTCGCGCATGGTACAGACCTATATATGCTCGATACCGTTCTATTTCTTGAACAAATTCATCTATAACTCCCTTACGCCGGAGGTATGATAAAAAAGGCAGCAACCGCAAATCAGATCGCAAAGCTGCCTGAAAAAATCACGCAGGAAGGAGGCAGGCTGTGAAAGGACCTTTTCAAAAATCTGTGAAGATGCAGAAGATGAGCAACGATGATTATGACAAGATAATCAACGCCAATAACCGCAGCTCTATGAAATCGAACGGGAACAACACGGATAAAGAGAAAAAGGATTCTTCCACGCTCCGGCTTGTCCTGTGCCTGCTTCTGCTGGCGGCAATTTTCGGGGTCTTTTCCCTGAGGTTGTTCAACTGGCAGATAGTCCACGGCGAAGAGTACAAGGAGCTCAGCGAGGCTTCGACCGCCCACACCGTGGTCTCAGACGCGACGCGCGGAGAGATACTCGACGTTAACGGCAGACCGTTCGCTGTCAACGAGACCGCGTATAACGTTGTCGTCAATAAGGTGTATATCACCGACGACGAACAGCTTAACGTCATCATCATCGACCTGCTCAATATCCTCAACGAGTGCGGCGAGAAGTATATCGACGATCTGCCTATCTCCGTGCAGGACGGCGGCTTCGTCTTTGACGAGGGCAGCGAGGGCGACGTAGAATATATCGAATCCCCCTCCATGCTCAATAAAGAGGGCTTGACCGCCGACGAGATCATGGCGGGGCTCGCCGAGCGCTACAAGGCTGATATCATCGAGGATATCTTTACACGCCGCGCGGTCATCTCGGTTCGCTACAATATGGAGAAGAAGGGCTTCTCTTACGAGCAGGTGTATGTCATCGCCTCCGACGTCAGCAGCAACACCGTCTCCGTAGTTTCCGAGCGCACCCAGACCGTCCCTGCCGTAGAGATACGTACCGTAAACGAGCGTGTTATCAAGAACGGCTCCGTCATACCGCATATCCTCGGCGTGGTCGGCAAGCTCAACGAGGACGAGTATAACGAAAACAAGGATAAAGGCTACGGCATCGACGACGTGATCGGCAAGTTCGGTATCGAGCTTGCTCTCGAGGATTATCTCCGCGGCGACGCAGGAGAAAAGACCATCGTCACCGACGCCGACGGCAACATCGTCGGTGAGGAAGAGACCATCAAGGCGAGACCCGGCGACACCGTTTATCTGACCATCGACTCAAACGTACAGGAGGTCGCCGCCTATACTCTTGAAAAGAACATCAAAGAGGCACGCAGGCTCGGCGAAGCCGACGTAAAGCGCGCCAAGGCGACTAACGCCAAGCAGCAGAGCAAGATGGGCGAGGATTGTATCGCCGGCGCCGCAGTCATGCTCGACGTTCGCGACAACTCCGTCATAGCGGCAGCGTCCTATCCGGGCTATGATATCTCGCGCTACTACGATCCCGATTATTCCTCTTATCTTTTCGAGAACGAGGATATCCCGATGTTCAACCGTGCCTTTGACGGCGCATTCGCACCCGGCTCGACCTTTAAGCCGTGCGTCGCCACCGCTGCTCTGGAAGAGAACATCATCACCCCGTCCACCACGATATTCTGCGACGGCGTGTACGATTGCTCGAAAGCGCTATGGCGCACTCCTGCAACTGTTACTTCGCCGAGGTAGGCAGACGCGTAGGCATCACCACCATGTATATGTATGCAGAGAAGCTCGGCCTCGGCGCAAAGACAGGTCTCGAGGTCTATGAGAATACCGGCATACTCGCAGGCAGAGATTCTAATGTCTGGTATGAGGGCAACACCGTGCAGGCTGCTATCGGACAGAGCGACAACGCCTTCACCCCGGTGCAGCTCGCGACCTATGTTTCCACCATCGCCAACAACGGCGTGCGCTACCGCACCCATCTCGTGCGCAAGATCGTCAACTACGAGCGCGACGAGACCATCCTCTATAACGACCCCGAAAAGCCCGAGGTCGCCGCGCGAACGGGCGTATCTCAGGACAACATCGACCTTGTCAAGGAGGCTATGTGGGCTGTGCAGAGGACAGGCACCGCGATGTCGCGCTCCGGCCAGTATCCCGTCCCGATGGGCGCAAAGACCGGTACCGCCGAGAACGCCGGCTCCGACCACAACGTCTTCATCTGCTTCGCTCCGTACGACGACCCCGAGATCGCTCTCGCAGTACTCTTCGAGCACGGCGGACGCAGCTATCTGCCCCAGCAGGCGGCGTGCGATATCCTCGACGCGTATTTCTATGACAAGACCGTCGACGAGGTGAAGAAGGACCCGTGGCATTTCAGCGGTTAACCTTCAAAAATAATATAATAATATAAAGTAAAAAAGCGGGTTTTTATTTAAAATAGCTAAATTCGCGGTTTATAATTCTACGAAAAGAGCAGTTCTTTTGAGTTGCTCTTTTATTTTGTTTGTGATAAAATAAAAAATAGAGGTAATAGCGTAATGTGTGAAGTAATAGTGGTTGCGTCGGGCAAAGGCGGCACAGGCAAAACAACTGTTTGCGCCGGGATCGCCGCGGCGCTTGCCAAACAAAACAAAAAAGTGCTGATCATGGACTGCGACAGCGGCATGAGAGGCGTGGATATGGTGCTCGGTATATCGGACAGGCTGGTATATGATATTGCCGACGTCATCAGCGGCGCCTGCGATTTTAACGAGGCTATGTACCGTATAGACGGCGGCTTGGAGCTCTACAGCATCGCCGCTCCGCTGTATGCCGACGACGAGGTCAGCCCGTCGCTGATAAAGGGCTTTGTCGACAAGGTCAGGGATGATTTTGATTACATCCTGATAGATTCGCCGGCAGGCACCGGGTCGGGCTTTGAGGCTGCGGCTTCAGGCGCAGACAGAGCCTTGGTGGTCATCAACCCCGAGCCTATCAGCATCCGCGGATGCAAAAAAATCTCCGGCAAGCTCGCCGAGATGGGCGTCACCGACCGCAGGCTTATCATCAACCGCTTCGATCGCGACCGCTTCTTCAAGATGGGGCTGTACAAGGATCTCGACGAGGTCATCGACGAAGCCGGTATAAGGCTGATCGGGGTCATCCCCGAGGATATCCGGATCATCGCCCTGTCACAGAGGGGCGCGCTGACCGGCAACTGGTCACAGACCGCTGTTATTTTTGATACAATAGTCAAACGCATTGAGGGTATTGACGTTCCGATAGTGATAAAGTAATTTTTGGAGGTGCGTGTATGAATATAGCGATTATTGCACATGACGAGAAAAAAGAGCTTATGGTACAGTTCTGTATAGCGTACTGCGGCATCCTGAGCAGGAACAAGCTGTGCGCGACCGGTACTACCGGCAAGATGGTCGCAGAGGCTACCGGTCTGAGCATACAGACCTTCCTCGGCGGCTCACAGGGCGGCGACCAGCAGATCGCTGCGCGCATCGCCTGTAACGAGATAGATATGCTCATATTCTTCCGCGATCCTCTTACGCCGAAGCCCCATGAGCCCAACGATATGAATCTTCTCCGTCTGTGCGATATGCACAACATCCCCGTCGCTACAAACATCGCCACCGCCGAGGTGCTTATCCACGGTCTCGAGCGCGGCGACCTCGACTGGAGAGATATCGTAAGATAAAAAATATGAATTTGCTGCGCTTTTCCGGCAGCAGCGATCACAAAAAATCATCCGCAACGGTTTTGTCCGCTGCGGATTTTTTATTTAGTAAAAATTATTACGAGGAGGGCAATAATAAGGTTGAGATTGCCACGGGCTAAAG
Source organism: uncultured Eubacteriales bacterium (assembly GCA_900319615.1). Taxonomy (GTDB): domain Bacteria; phylum Bacillota; class Clostridia; order Oscillospirales; family Acutalibacteraceae; genus Ruminococcoides. The sequence continues at coordinate 324 of ONPE01000178.1, read as the reverse complement.
CCCTCGCAATGACAATTTATTGTGCCCTCCTCAAAATGACAGTGAGATAATAATGTGGAAAAGCGTTATTCATCCCCTGTGGGTATGATCGGCATGATGAAATAGAAGTCCGATCCTTCGCCGAGCTTTGACGCTACGCCGAAGTCCGCGTCATGCGCGAGCAGTATGTTTTTGACTATGCTCAGACCCAGCCCCGTGCCGACCTTGGCGATCTTGTGCTCCTCGTCCACGCGGTAGTAGCGATCCCAAATATAGTCGAGCTTATCCTTGGGGATGCCCTCGCCGTGGTCGATGACGTCGATTCGCACCTTCTCATCCTCTACC
>ONPE01000175.1 GCA_900319615.1 uncultured Eubacteriales bacterium | reverse complement strand
TCCCACAGACGAGGGGATAGCGCTCTCACTCGCGGATATCGCGGGAATTGACGCGGGAAAATTCGCCATGGCGATGTTCAACGCCGGCTCGCATCTGGGCCGCAAATCCCCGGACGAGATCTTCCACCTCGACTGCAAGACCTTCCACGCCGACAGCACCATCCTCACCGTATCACAGGTGACGAGCGTAAGTAAGCCCGAGCTGAAAAAGGTGAAGGAAAAGCTGCTGCCGTATATGGAGAGCCTGCTGCCGAACTCCGGCTCTGATATGCTGTTCGCCATGCTGACCAACATCATCGACGAATCCACCGATCTGCTGTTCGTCGGTCAAGGTGCAAAGGGCATCGTGCAGGCGGCGTTCGGTCAGGAGTGCGAGCAAATCGTCAGAAACGATATAACAAAGATACGCTGCGACGCGATAGTAAACGCCGCTAACAACAGCCTTTTGGGAGGCGGAGGAGTTGACGGCGCCATCCACAGAGCCGCAGGCAGAGGGCTTTTGGATGAGTGCCGAACCCTCGGCGGCTGCGAGACGGGCGACGCTAAGTTGACCGGCGCATATGCTCTGCCCTGCAAGTACGTCATACACACGGTCGGCCCCGTTTGGCAGGGCGGCGGATACGGGGAAGAAGCCCTGCTGCGCTCATGCTATCGCCGCTCGCTGGAGCTCGCAAAGGAACAGAGCTGCGAGTCGGTCGCCTTTCCCCTGATATCCTCCGGTATCTACGGATACCCGAAGGAACAGGCGTTACAGGTCGCGATGGACGAGATCAGCTCCTTCCTCTTTGAGAACGATATGCTCGTGTATATCGTTGTGTTTGATAAGCAGAGCTTTCGCGTGAGCAGCAAGCTGGTCGCCGATATCGCCGAATATATCGACGAGCATTACGTTGACGAGCACTTTATCGCGCGTTCAAGCATGAATATGCCGATGTACGGCGCTTCTGTCAGTGCACCGTTTGAACCTCCGAAAGCCTCTGAGCCCGGTTTTTTTGATAAGCAAAAGAGATCCACGAAAAGAACATCGCGCAAAGACAGCGCTTCGATCGAAGACCGCTCTGCAAGCTACGGAGCATCCGGCCCGGTTACCGCCCCGGGGATGATGACCGATCTGAGCCATCTGGTAGACAGCGTGGACGAGAGCTTCTCGCAGATGCTCCTGCGCAAGATCGATGAAAAGGGCATGACCGACGCAGAGTGCTACAAAAAGGCGAACATCGACCGCAAGCTCTTCTCAAAGATACGGAGCAATCCTTATTATAAGCCCGGCAAGCCCACAGCTCTCGCCTTTGCGATAGCTCTGGAGCTGTCGCCGGAGGAGACCGATGATCTTCTCCGCAAGGCGGGATACGCTTTGTCGCACAGCAACAAATTCGATATCATCATAGAGTACTTCATCAACCGTCGTGAGTACAACATCTACACCATCAACGAGGCGCTGTTCGAATTTGATCAGCCTCTGCTTGGATAGTGATTTGACATATTCGATTTAAAGTGATAAACTATTAATATATTTTTTAGGAGGTATATGTATGAGAATCAAAATCGGTATTTTAGGCTACGGTAACCTCGGCAGAGGCGTCGAGGCGGCGATCAAGATGAACGACGACATGAAGCTCGTTGCCGTCTACACACGCCGCTCGCCCGAGTCGCTGACCATCCGCACCGACGGCGTTCCCGTTCGCTCTGTAGCAGAGCTCGAAAAGGGCACCGAGGACATCGACGTCCTGGTCATCTGCGGCGGTTCCGCTACCGATCTGCCCGACATGACCCCGAAGTTCGCCGCGATGTACAATGTCGTCGACAGCTTCGACACCCACGCCAACATCCCCACCCACTTTGCAAGAGTAGACGCTGCCGCTAAAGGCTCCGGCAAGATCGGCGTTATCTCCGCCGGCTGGGATCCGGGTATGTTCTCCATCAACCGCGTTTACGCTAACGCCATACTCCCCTGCGGTCAGGCATATACCTTCTGGGGCAAGGGAGTGAGCCAGGGGCACTCGGACGCGGTGCGCCGCATCGAGGGCGTTAAGGACGCGCGCCAGTACACCATCCCGGTAGAGAAGGCTCTGGACGCGGTAAGGAGCGGCTCCAACCCCGAGCTGACGACCCGCGAGAAGCATACCCGCGAGTGCTTTGTCGTAGCAGAAGACGGCGCTGATAAGGCTGCCATCGAGAACGCGATAAAGACCATGCCCAACTACTTCTCCGACTACGACACCACCGTACACTTCATCACCGAGGAAGAGATGAAGCGCGACCACAGCGGTCTGCCCCACGGCGGCTCCGTAATCCACAGCGGCACGACCTCCGACGGCGTGAAGCACGTTATCGAATACAGCCTCAAGCTCGACTCTAACCCCGAGTTCACCGGCTCGGTGCTCATCGCCTGCGCGAGAGCGGCTTACCGCATGAACAGGGACGGCATGGCAGGCGCAAAGACCGTTCTGGATATCGCCCCGGCGTATATGTCGTCGATAAGCCCCAAGGAGCTCCGCGCTCATTTCCTTTGATAAAGCTCAACGCACCGTTTTATGCGGTGCGTTTTGTCATATTCCACAATATTTTTATTGATTCTTTGAAAAAATCATGTTAAAATAGATATAGTATTATACATACAAATAAATCAAAGGAGGAAAACATGAAAAGGATAATATCTCTTCTGCTGTGCACAGTCCTGCTGGCAGGCACAGTTATTTCCGTTTCTCTTGCGGCGTCCGCCGAAGAGATCGGCGCGGCTCCAGTTGCGGCGCCGGTAGACTCTGAGGATTTAGCTACGACCGCAGCAGATTATACCCCCGAGGATTCGCCGCTCCACGTGCCGAAGCTGGTGGTCACCACCGAAGCAGGCAACGGCCCTGAGCTTATGAAAGAAGACGGCTATGTGAACGCTCACGCCGTCATCACCGACACCGACGGCTCTGTGCTGGAGGATGACGCGCAGTTCAAGGTGCGCGGCAACACTACCGCCTTCGGCTCTTGCAAAAAGAAGGCGTTCACCATCAAGTATGCAAAGAAAAAAGAAGTTTTAGGCATGGGCAAAGGCAAAAAATGGGCTCTGCTCGCTAATGCCTTCGACCCTACCCTGCTGCGTAATTATATCGCGTTCGAGCTCGGCAGAACTATGGGGCTTCCCTACGTCTCAAAGCAGAGGATCGCCGAGCTGTGGCTTGACGGCTCATATCGCGGTGTTTACACCGTGACCGTGCCGGTACAGGCAGGCTCTGACCGCGTCGATATCGACTCTGATAACGAGGAGTCGCCGGATTTCCTTATCGAGACCGAAAAATCACGAGAGGAAGAGGGCGTGACCTACTTCACCTCCGGCGGTCAGCGCTTCGGCATCCAGGAGCCCGAGGAACCCAGCGACAATAAGGTAACGTACATACAGAACACTATGGACGGGATCTTTGCCGCGATAGCCACCGGCGACCGCGCTCAGATCGAGCAGGTTCTCGACGTCGATTCCTTCGCCAAGTTCTACATCTTCAACGAGTTTGTCAAGACCGTTGACATAGACTTTGCCTCTGTATTCTTCTTCTACAAGGGCGGCAAGCTCTATGCAGGTCCTCCGTGGGACTACGACTTCTCGATGGCGGGCGGAGCTCCCAACGTAGCCGCCAGCTACCGTGAGGCGACACCCACCACCGGCCCGTACGCCTACAACAAAAACATCTTCAAGCATCTTTGCAAGCTGGACTGGTTCATGGAAGAGGCCTGTCAGGTATATGAGGACAACTACTCCTACATGTACAACATCGCCTGTGACGGCGGTCAGCTGGATACTCTCGCCAACGAGTACTCCGTGGAGTTCAACAACAAGAACTGGTGCTTCGAGCGCGACCTGTGGATGACCGGCTACTTCAAGCCGTTCAAGGGCGAGTTCCTTATCGGTGACGCTGACGGCGATGATGAGATATCAGTCGTAGACGTCACGCTGATCACCCGTATCCTGTCAGAGTTCTACAGAGATGAGGACGGTATGTTCACGCTCAGAGGCGACTCTAATTTAGACGGCTTGGATATCACGGACGCGACCGTCATCCAGAAGTATCTTGCAGACTTCGAGATAGCCTATGCTATCGGCGAGCCTCAGGAATACGAGGGTTACTGATCCTGGTTATAAACGATCTCAATAAACGCAAGAAACCGCTCACATATGTGGGCGGTTTTTGTTGCGTTATCTGATCGTATATGTGTATTGAGGGTACATCTCGCCGCTGAGGAAATCTATGCCTCTGAAAACGACTTCATCGCGGCTGACGTCGGCTATATAGCCCTGAGC
>ONPE01000174.1 GCA_900319615.1 uncultured Eubacteriales bacterium | reverse complement strand
CATAAAGAGATTTACCCATTTTCTGAAGACCTGCAGCCATTTCATTTGCAATTACACCTGTTCCCAGTACAGCCCATTTTATCTCTTTGCTCATATTTTCTCGAATCTCCTTCCCTGTAGTTCATCTGTCTTATAATCAGTTATTCTGTAATATAGGTACTCTACAAATCCCGATTTATCGGGATGTTAATGAAATGCCGCCCGAGCAAACTCGGGCGGCGGTGGTGGACCATAGGGGGATCGAACCCCTGACCTCCAGATTGCGAACCTGGCGCTCTCCCAGCTGAGCTAATGGCCCTTGTCAATTGTATGAAATTGTAGATGTCGGACTCACCGATTATTGATTGGTGGGTCGGAGGCATCGTGAAACGATGTCGACGACGAAATTTTGCTATGGGGTGCGTAAGCCATCCTGTCGGGCTACCAACTGAGCTATACCCCCGTGACGCTTATGTATTATACTACAAAAAAACGGATTTGTAAATACTTTTCAAAATAAAAATATCCCCCGTGTGTTACGGGGGACAGTATGCTTTTTTGCCGTTATGCTTCTGCCAAGCCGTCGGCTATGCCCATGAGGACGATGCCGATGATGACGACGATGATGCAGGCGTACTGGGGCGCCTTGAGCTTCTCTTTGAGGAAGATGCGCGAGAGGATAGCCGAGACGATGCAGTAGGAGGCGATCATCGGGGTGGCGACGATCGGGTTCTTGGCGAGCGCATATACATAGAACACCTGACCGAACTGCTCGAAGAGCGCGGCGGCTCCGCGGGTTTTGATCTCCGCAAGCGTAAAGGGATTATACGGCTTCTTCTCCTTTATCAGCAGGATTATCCATGCGATGACGGCGGCGAAGAAGAAGGTGAAGCCGTACAAGATCAGTACGTCAATCTCGCCCAGTCCCAGACCCGTATCCTCGTTGAGGATGATGCCGTCGGCGGCTGTGCCGATGGTGTCGAAAACGCAGTACAGTATCGGGAAAAGCAGCGCGAGAGCGCCGTAGCGGTACTTGCGATCCTTATCGGGCAGGTCGAGGGCTTTCTCTTCTCTGGCGAGTTTTTGCTCGACGATACCCAGAGCGATAACGCCGCACACGATGAGCACGGTGCCGATAACGTGGACGATACTGAACTCTTCCCAAAAGCTGCCGATAGTGCCGGTAGCGGTGAACCAGATGAACATCACGATAGCCGAGAGAGCGCCCGAGGCGTTCTGCACAGGCGATACGATGGAAACCTCCAGATAGCGCATACCGGCGTAGCCGATGACCATCGAGATGATGTAGCCGAGAGAAGCCGGCAGATACTTAACGGCGCTTGTAAATATGCTTGTTTCGGAGTTGAAGAGGGTCTCTGCGGTTATCGCGTTTGCAGCGTTTTCGCCGATCAGGGCGGTCAGCGGCTCCTTGCAGAGCGAGAGGATGGTCAGCAGCAGAGAGAATACCCCCATCATCAAGCCGACCCATACGGCGGTCTTGAGGTGAGAGTAGCGGTCGCCGTCGACGTTGCTCTTCTTATAGAAGAGGTCGGCGAAGCCCCATCCGAGCATACATATAAGCGTTAATACAAACCAAGACATTGTTTTATACCTTCCTTTTATAGATTGGAGAACGGTTAACGGAGAACGGAGAACGGTGAAGGGTGGGCTCCGCCCACACCTGATTTGTAAATACCAATCAAACGCCTGTTACCTATTCTATAGGAATCCAAAACGCGAAGCGTTTCCCGAAATCCCTAATTCCTAACTCCTAATTCTTATACGTTGTCTGCGTTGGACAGCATCAGCTTGATGCGGTTCTCCTGATTTATCGCGGTGGCGCCGGGGTCGTAGTCTATCGCCACGATATTCACCCCGGGGTTGCGCTCCTTGATCGGCTTCATCATGCCCTTGCCTGCGATATGGTTGGGCAGACAGCCGAACGGCTGGGTACAGATGATGTTGCCGACGCCCTCGTGGATGAGTTCGAGCATCTCTGCCGTCAGCAGCCAGCCCTCCCCCATCTTTGCACCCATGCCGATATAGCCCTTCACGCGGCGGCGGGTATCGTCAAAATCCGCCATAGGCATGAACTGCGGATAATAACGCTGCATCATGCTGCGGATGTAACGCTGCTTTTTGAGCAAAAAGCGGTACAGGAACTTTGAGCCGAACGCCTTGAAGGGGCGTATGCGGTAGAGGTCGTAGTCGATGATGCCGTTGTATACACAATACAGACAGAAATCGACGAAGCCGGGCACCACGGGCTCGACGCCCTCGCCGAGCAAAAAGCTCTCGAGGTTGTTGTTGCCGAGGGGAGAGAACTTGACGTATATCTCGCCGACGATGCCTACCTTTATCTTGTCGCGCTTGGTATCGCCGAGGATCCGCGCGAAGTCGTCTGCGATCAGGCGGTAGTTTTTCTTCACGTGACCGTAGCGCATGGTTTGGGCGTGGGAGCTCTCTTCAAGCAGCTTGTCCGTCCATTTTTTGACCAGAGCGTCGGTCTCGCCGGGGGTCTTTTCATACGGGCGGCACTGGTTCGCCATCAGCATCATCAGGTCGCCGTAAAAGGCGCAGTACAGCATACGGTACAGCATGGGGACGGTCAGAGAGAAGCCGGGGTGTTTCTCAAGCCCGCCGAAGTTCAGCGAGATGACGGGTATATAGCCGTAGCCGGCTTTTGCCAGCGCCTTGCGAAGCAGATAGATATAGTTAGAGGCGCGGCAGCCGCCGCCTGTCTGGGTGATCAGCAGGGCGATCTTGTGCTTGTCGTAGCGCCCCGACTCTATCGCGTTTATCAGCTGACCGATCACCAACAGCGCGGGATAGCAGGTGTCGTTGTGCACGAGCCTGAGCCCCGACTCCTTGATATCGCCGTCAATGTCCTCGAGAAAATCCACCTTGTAGCCGTAGCTTATGAGGACGTTCGAGATCAGCTTGAAGTGTATGGGGAGCATGGTGGGCACGAGGATGGTGTAATCGCGCTTCATCTCTTTGGTGAACTTGACGTATTCTGCTTTTGCGACAGCCATCTTACTGCCCCCTTTCCTGCAGAGCGCCGATAAGACTGCGCAGCCTTATCTTCACGGCGCCGAGGTTGGTGATCTCATCTATCTTTATCTGAGTATAGAGCTTGCCGCCGCGCTCGAGTATCGCGCGCACCTCGTCGGTGGTGACGGCGTCGACGCCGCAGCCGAAGGATACGAGCTGTACGAGCTGGGTATCGTCGTGATGTACGGCGTACTCTGCCGCCGCGTACAGGCGCGAGTGGTACGTCCACTGGTTGAGCACGCCGAGCACCGGGGGTTCTACGTCCTCGGTGATGCTGTCCTCGCTGACCACGACGAAGCCGAGCGAGGCGGCGAGCTTGTTGATGCCGTGAGATATCTCGGGGTCGATGTGATACGGACGTCCGGCAAGGATCATCAGGCGCTTGCCGTGCTCGCGGGCGAATCTGACCGCGCGGTCGCCCTCCTCATATATCCGACGCATATGCTCGCGGTACGCGAAAACGCCTGCTCTGACTGCCTTGGCGACCTTAGAGCGGACTATACCGTCGAAATGCTTGCCGAGCGTCAGGGTGAGCTCGCGAGCAAGCTCCTTCTCGGAGTTGATGTTGAGGTACGGGCAGAGGAATTTGGTCGCAGACAGCGAATCCATGTTGC
>ONPE01000043.1 GCA_900319615.1 uncultured Eubacteriales bacterium | reverse complement strand
CTCCTCGCATTTGGCTGCAGCCTGAGCGACATATTCCTTTGCCGAGCTGGGGGGAACGTCGCGTCCGTCTAAGAAGGCGTGGATGTACACCTTGCTCAGGCCTCTGCGCTTGCACAGCTCGAGGATGCCGTACAGGTGGGTGTTGTGGCTGTGTACGCCGCCCGGTGAGAGCAGACCGAAGAGATGCAGCGAGCTGTCATGCTCGATGCAGTTGTCGATAGCCTTGTTCATCGCCTCGTTATCGAAGAAGTCGCCGTCTTCGATAGCCTTGGTGATGCGCGTGAGCTCCTGATACACGATGCGGCCTGCGCCCATGTTGGTGTGGCCGACCTCGCTGTTGCCCATCTGACCGTGAGGCAGACCGACATCCAGGCCGGACGCACCGATCATGGTCAGGGGGTTTTTGAAGAACAGCTGGTCAAGATACGGTGTGCGCGCCTCGTCGATGGCGTTGCCGTACTTGGGCGCAATGCCGAAGCCGTCCATAATAATCAAAGCAATAGGTTTTTTCATAGAATTATCCTCTCTGTGTAGGAGTAGCTAAGGCTTCCCCTTGAGGGGAAGCTGTCACCGCAAGGTGACTGATGAGGTGTCCTTAGCTCGGTTTGAATCGAGTCTCTGTCTAAGGTGCATATATACACCTCATCCGACTCGGCAAGCCGAGCCACCTTCCCCTCGAGGGGAAGGCTCTCGCTCCCTCAAGGGGAAGCCTATATCACATCAATAATCGAAGTCGGTAGCGCCGACAACGGAAGCAAACTTCTCAGCCACCAGCGAAGCTCCGCCGATGAGACCGCCGTCTACGTTGGGCTTCATCAGGAGCTCAGCGGCGTTGTTCTCGTTCATGGAGCCGCCGTACTGGATGGTGACGCCCTGTGCGGCCTCGAGACCGTACAAACCGTTGAGGCATACGCGGATGAACTCGCAGACCTCCTCAGCCTGCTCGGCGGTAGCGGTCTTGCCGGTGCCGATAGCCCATACGGGCTCGTAAGCGATGACGACGTTCTTGAGCTCTTCTACAGAGACATCCCACAGGTCGAGCTTGATCTGACGCGCGATGACTTCCTTGGTGATGTTGCACTCGCGCTCCCACAGCAGTTCGCCTACGCATACGATAGCCTTCAAGCCCGCTGCCAGAGCAGCCTTTGTGCGCTTGTTGACGGTCTCGTCGGTCTCGCCGAAGTACTGTCTGCGCTCGCTGTGACCGATAACGACGTACTCTACGCCGATCTCCTTGAGCATAGCGGTGCTGATCTCGCCGGTGAACGCGCCGCTCTCAGCCCAGTGGCAGTTCTCGGCGCCGATCTTGATGTTGGTGTCCTTTGCAGCCTCGATAGCGGTGGCAAGGTCTACGTAAGGTACGCAGCATACTACCTCGCACTTAGCGTCCTTTACGAGCGGAGCGATCTCTTCGATCAGAGCCTTTGCCTCGCTGGGGGTCTTGTTCATCTTCCAGTTGCCTGCGATGATGGTCTTTCTGAAGCTTTTTCCGATAGAGTCTATTAACATAGTATTAATCCTTTCTTTTATGGTAACAGAGGGCGGAGTGGTACCGCCCTCGTATTAGTATTATCAGTCTTTGTCAGCGATAGCTGCGATACCGGGCAGAACCTTGCCCTCGAGGTACTCGAGAGAAGCGCCGCCGCCGGTGGAGATGTGGCTCATCTTGTCAGCAAAGCCGAGGTTGACTACAGCCGCAGCAGAGTCGCCGCCGCCGATGATGGTGGTAGCGTCGGTCTCAGCCAAAGCCTTTGCTACGGCGATGGTGCCCTCTGCCAGGATCGGGTTCTCGAAGACGCCCATCGGGCCGTTCCATACTACGGTCTTTGCGCTCTTTACAGCGTCGGCATACAGCTTCTGGGTCTCGGGGCCGATGTCCAGACCCATTCTGTCATCCGGGATCTCGCCTGCTGCGAAGACCTCTGTCTCGATGGGAGCGTCGATCGGATCGGGGAAGCTCTTGGTGCAGACGGTGTCGATGGGCAGGAGCAGCTGCTTGCCGAGGTCGGCAGCCTTCTTGATCATCTCGTTGCAGTAGTCGAGCTTGGTGTCGTCGACCAGAGAGGTGCCGATAGCCTTGCCCTGAGCCTTAGCGAAGGTGTAAGCCATGCCGCCGCCGATGATCAGGGTGTCGCACTTCTCGAGCAGGTTGGAGATAACGTTGAGCTTGTCAGCGACCTTTGCGCCGCCGAGGATAGCGACGAAGGGACGAACGGGAGCCTCAACAGCGTTGCCGAGGTAGTCGATCTCCTTCTGCATGAGGTAGCCTACGGCTGTCTCTTTGATATGGTCGGTAACGCCGACGGTGGAGCAGTGAGCGCGGTGAGCGGAGCCGAAAGCGTCCATGACGAATACTTCGGCAAGAGAAGCGAGCTCGGAGCTGAACGGCTCGAGATTCTTGGTCTCTTCCTTGCGGAAACGGGTGTTCTGCAGCAGAACAACGTCGCCGTCCTTCATAGCGGCAACGGCTGCCTTTGCGTTAGCGCCGACGACCTCGTCATCGTTTGCAAAAACAACATCCTGACCCAGCAGCTCGCTCAGACGGGCGGCAACGGGAGCTAAAGAGAACTTCTCCTCGGGGCCGTTCTTCGGCTTGCCCAGATGGGAACACAGGATGAGCTGACCTCCGTCAGCGATGATCTTCTTGATCGTGGGCAGAGCTGCGGTGATACGGTTGTCGTTTGTGATAACGCCGTCCTTGAGCGGTACGTTGAAGTCACAACGGCAGAGCACCTTTTTGCCCTTGAAGTTGATGTCGTCAACGGTGTACTTGTTCAGTTTCATGATAAAAACATCCTTTCTTTGCACCCGCTTCAGGTATCGTCGACCATCAACTCCGGATGCTATATTTTTACCTTTTAATTATATATCAAAACGGTAACAATTTGCAATAGCAAAATGAAAATATTTGGTAAATAATTAGGCGTTTTAAACAAGAAAAGCCCCTCGAGAGAGGGGAAAGGTAAATAAACGTATTTATTTAATGTATGTATGATTCGATTGAGCAATTCTGTATGAGTTGTAGGGTACGGCGCTTGTCGATGTACCGGACTCACACGGTAAATAACAGATGTCATTGCGAGGGAGCAACTAAGCGACCGCGGCAATCTCACAAATAGGCGCAGGGCTTCTTTATGCCGCCGGGTACGCTCTCGCAGTAATGATGATGTTGTTTGTTAATAGGTAATTCGGTAACCGCCTTACCCTACAGCTCTTTCTGTAATGTGCAAATTCATTTCCTCTTCTGCTTCTTCTCGGGCAGCTGGGGATACATCGCCTCTACCATCGCGCACAGGGCGTCGCTGTCGTCGAGGTTGTCTGCGAGCAGCATCTCCTTCGCTCCCTCGTAGGGCAGCTCATACGTCGCCTCGGGCATAGCCTCAACAGCCGCCTTGACCGGTTTTATCAGCAGGCGGTCGTCGTATATGCCGCCGAATATCCTGCCCTCACAGTACAGGATGTACTCGCCCATCATCGGGCGGTAGGTGATACCGCTCAGCGGCGAGAGCTGATTCATCACATAATCCAAATAATCCTTTGATGAAGCCATAGTGGGTTCCTTTCAGATATTTAATGCATTTTGCACGGCGAGCCGTAGGTCGTAACTCACAACGCTGTGATCTCTGTACTTGCTGTTTTGTCAGCACTTTTCGGTATGGAGTCAAAAGACGTCCGCGTCACTCCAATGATGGCGGTGGAGCTCGCCTTTTGTCTGCAATTCGGGATAGCCCCACTGTCTGAGCACCTCGTAGCAGCCGACGGCGACCGAGTTCGCGAGGTTCAGCGACCTTGCCTCGTCGATCATCGGTATCCTCACGCAGCGGTCGGGGTACCGCATGAGCACGTGCTCGGGTATGCCGCGCGTCTCTTTTCCAAAAATGATGTACGCCCCGTCGGGGTAGGCTGTGTCGCTGTGGGTGTGCTTCGCCTTGGTGGAGAAGAAAAAGTATTCTCCGCCGGCGGTTTTTTCAAAGAAGTCGTCGATGGAGTCGTAGTAGGTGATGTCGACGAGATACCAGTAGTCGAGCCCGGCTCTCTTGAGGTTGCGGTCGGTGATCTCAAAGCCGAACGGCCTGACGAGATGCAGCCTCGCTCCGGTCGCCGCACAGGTACGCGCAACGTTGCCGGTGTTCTGCGGTATCTCGGGCTCGAACAGCACGATGTTCAGAGTTTTGGCATTTTTTTGCAATTTGATTCCCTCATTTTGTTTAGAATACTCTCCCGTATGCTGCAAAAACTATTTGCAAAGGAGGTATGATGATGAACAGTCAAAGCAGCTGTAAGAAGAAAGGCGGCGCAGTCAAGTATCTGCTGGCAGGTATGGGCGCCGGAGCAGCCGTCGGAGTAGTCGGCAAGGTGCTGATGGACAACAACAAGCGTACTCTGCAGAAGAAAGCCGGCAAGGTAGCCGACGCGGTGGAGGATCTGATCGACAGCGCCAAGGATATTTTTCAGTGATAATATGAACCGCTCAGAGCGGTTTATCTATGCCGGATAATTAGCTGTTGATGTTTTATTCTTTTTGTGTTAAACTTGGGTAAACCAAAGAATATGGCACAAAAGGAGATTTTTAGATGGAACTGATACAGAGCTTTTCGGTAGATCATACAAGGATCATCCCCGGGATCTTTCTCAGCCGTCAGGATGAGGTCGGCGGCGACGCGGTCACGACCTACGATATAAGGCTGAAAAGACCGAACACCGAGCCGGCGATCGACGTTGCGGCGATGCACTCGCTCGAGCACCTTATCGCGACATTCCTGCGCAATGATCCCGAGTGGAAGGACGAGGTCATTTACTGGGGTCCGATGGGCTGTCTGACCGGCTTTTATCTTATCCTCAAGGGCAGCCGCGCTCCCAAGGAGATATACGGGCTGCTTCTGAGAGCCTTCAAAGCCGTGGATGACGCAACTGAGATACCCGGAGCCGCTCCGGTGAACTGCGGCAATTATCTCATGCACAATCTCTGCATGGCTAAATGGTACGCGGCGGAGTTTGCCGAGTACCTCGAAGCGAACGCGGATAATCCCGGGATATTTGAGTATCCGAAGACCGAACGACTGATAACTGACGACGGGCAGCAGTTCTACGATTCGTGATCCTGAAAGAAAACTGAAAGCGCTTGCCACGGCAGGCGCTTTTTGTGTAGTTAGGCAGACAATGATAAATTTGACGTTACTGTTACAGTGTCATTGCGAAGCCCGAAGCCTCTCGTTAAGAGAGGTGCCGTGAAACGGCAGGCTGTGGCAATCCCCTTCCTGTAAATGGTTCTATCAGTGACCATCTGCTCTTCCCACGTCAGGAATATAATAATGTTGAGATTGCCACGGGCTAAAGCCCTCGCAATGACAATTTATAATTCCTTCCTCGGAATGACGACGAATATGATAACGGCATTAATCAGCGGTTATCTTGTTATCAGTGGTGAGCCGTCGGACTCAGCACCAAACGCTGTGATCGATCAAACGTAAGATTATATCAATGTAACAGTATGGTGTATCAAAAGTCGGTGAAGCTGATGTTGAGGTCTACATCGCCCTCGACGCCGTTGACCTTGCCGTCGGTGGCATACTGCCACATATCGAAGTTGTAGTACATGGTGGGGAAGTCGCGGTAGTCGGCGAGCCAGAAGTCGTAGTCCTTCATGGTCTCGAAGTCGTACAGGATGAACATCTGGTGCGAGTTAGCGTAGATGATGCTCTTGTAGCCTGCGTTGTTGATGGTATCGCAGAACGCCTCGGCGATATCGGTGAGCTGTTCGCCGGTGACGTTGTCGGTACGCGCCGCGTCGTCGGCGATGTTCTCCCAGTCAAAGGCGACGGGATAGTCGAGGTGCCTGCCGTTGAGCTTTTTAAGGGCGGCTTCGGCTTCTTCGACAGCGTCTTCGGGCGACGCCGCCTGTGAGAAGAAGTACGCGCCTACTTTCAGCCCCGCAGCCGTGGCTTTCTGATAGTAGTCGTCAAAGGCGGTGTCATCATATACTTCACCTTCGTCGCCGTAAAATCTGCCGCCGATGCGAAGCATGACGAACTCGATGCCCGATTCTTTGAGGGCGTTGAAGTCAACGTCGGTCTGGTAAGAGCTAAGGTCGATGCCTATGTGCGATATTTTCTCGCCGTCCTGATAGTAGGCGTAAAAGCCGTTCTCGTCGGTGGTGAGGTTGTCCTTGGTAAGGGTGCTGATCTCCGCGCCCTTGACGGTCTTGAGCTCGATGTCACCCATGACGGAGTCGTTGATGGTCACGACCTCGCCTCCTGCGGTCGCGGCTGTGGAGCCCGTGTCTCCTGTCTGAGCGTTGCGGAGTATGCGCAGCACGCCGAAGGCTATGCCGAGCAGCAGCAGCGTTGTCAGGATCACGAGGATCACGATAAGCGGAGTGCGCTTTTTCTGTTTAGGTGCTTTTGCCATGTCTGTCTGTACCTCCCGTGCAGGTTGGGGTGTTTCTTCTGCCGGTTCATCGTCGTCAGGTTCTTCTGTATCCGGCTCTTCTTCATCCGGCATTTCGGGGACGTCCGGTGTTTTTTCGTCAGGCTCCGGTGGTTGCTCGGGCTTGTCCTCCGGTACCGGGTCAGAGCTTTCGAGAGCGCCCAGAGTCTTTTTCAGCTCCGCGAGCTCGCGGTCGAGGTCACCCAGCGGATCGCCGCTTGTGTGGGGGTTGTCATTATTGTTTAAATAAGCCATAAGTGCTCCTTTTTCTGTTGCTTTTGTACGTATAGGATATCACAAATGCCGAATATTGTAAATAATCTTCATAATAAGTTTACTTTTACTTGAAAAAATGTTAATTGTCAGTTATAATATATATCCGATAACGCGCATGAAAGGAGGCAGGCTCTTGGCTGCACGCAAGCACACAACCGAAGAACTGCTCAGGGCGATTGATACTTGCCCTACCATCAATAAGCTGTTTGAGCTGGTGAAAAACGAGCATATCGTGATACGGATGAAGAGCTTCCACTCCGCCTCCTCTTTGCCGAGACAGGAGCTTCAGCCTATCCCCGACCTCTCGCCGCTCGACAGCCTGAGGATACAGGTGAGGCAGGCGGTGCTGGATGAAGCGCGCCGAAATGCTGCTACTGCTCCTCTGTCTCCGCCGAAGCATACGAGAGAACAGCTCCTAAGGGCGATAGAGACCTGTCCGACAATCGGCAAGCTGTTCGAGCTCGTGAAGAACGAGCATATCGTGATTCAGATGAAGAGCTTCAGCTCCGCTTCTAGCATACCAGCGAAAAATGTTCCGCTTATCCCCGATAAATCGCCGCTCGACAGCCTGAAGGAACAGGTAGCCGCGGCTGTTATCGCGACATACCCGGAGGCATAGATATGAATGAATATACCGAGGGCACCGAAATCATCGAGCGTCCTCCCAAGAAAAAGGTCGGCAAGGCGGTCGTCATGGGCGTCATCGCGGTTGCCCTGATCGCTCTTGCGGTCGTTTTGACGGTAGTGTTCACCTCCGGTCAGACGCATGAGCTCGACGGCGAGTATAAGCTGACCGGTTTGGGTAAGGACGGCGTGGATTATTCCTCATACATCGGACAAATCAACTATAACTACAGCATTACCGTAAACGGATCGGAATGTACCTTCGAGATGCAGGGCTACAAGACCTCGGCAAAGATAGACCAGAAGAAGCACACGATATCCTCCGCCGGTATCGGAACGTTGGAGTTTACCGCAGAGGGCAATAATATCACGCTCAACCTTTCCGACTATACCATGACATTCACCCGACAGTAGCTCGGTTGATCAATACAAAAACAGACAATCAAAAGGAGAACCAATATGAAAAGAACTGTATCAATAATCTGCGCCGTGCTTATGCTTATCAGCGTGCTTTGTCTTACAGCCTGCTCCGGCGGCAGTAAGCTCGACGGCTCCTATAAGCTGGTTGAGATGTCCTCCGGCGGTCAGGATATGACCTCTTATCTTAACATGATCGGCGATGTTTATCTCGTTATCGAGGGCGAAAAGGCTACGATAGAGCTCGGCGGCGAGACCACACAGCTCAAGGTAGACGCAAAGAACTCTGCTTTCATAGATGAGGCGGGCGACTCTACACCCATCACCATAGAGGGCGACAGGATCACTATGGAGAATCCCGAGAGCCAGTCGAAGATGGTGTTTGAAAAGACTACGGCTACAGCCGATTCAAAATAATAACGTGTATAGCAAGAGCGCTTTCGGTATTCCCGAAGGCGCTCTTTTTATATGTATCAAGGTTGAGAAAAGTTTGATATCGCCGGATCTATCATCGCTCTGGCAATCCGATATTTCACCGGCTTTCCGTCGAGAGGATCATCTTCCCCTCGTGGTCGGTGGTGTAGTCGCCCTCGGGGATGATCTGCGATATCGGCACGATGGTATAGCCCTCGTCACTTATGGCTTCGATGATCTTCGGCAGAGCCTCGGGGGTGTTGGCGGCTCCGTTGTGCAGCAGGATGATCGAGCCGGGTACGAGCTTTTGCCGTATCCTCTGCACCATTTCATCCGGCGGCGGATCCTTCCAGTCGAGGCTGTCGATGTTCCACTGCACGCAGTACATGGATTCGTCGTTCAGATTTTGTATGAGATTGTTGTCGTATTCGCCGTACGGAGCGCGGAACAGGGTAGGGCAGGAGCCGGTTAGCTCCTCGACGGCTTTGTTGCAGTTTTCGATCTCGTCGAGCTGTTCGCCGGCGCTCAGCTGAGCCATATGCGGATGGGTAGAGCTGTGGTTGCCGATATCGTGACCTCGCGCGGCGATCTCTTTGACGCTGTCGGGATAGCTGTCGACCCACTGCTTCACGAGGAAGAAGGTGCTCTTCACACCGTATTCATCGAGGATATCCAGCAGGGTATCGGTCTGCTCGTTGCCCCACGCCGCGTCAAAGGATATGGCGCAGATCTTTTCCTGAGTATCCACGTAGTATATCGGGATAAGGCGCTCGCCGTTCATCGCCGAGACCACCTTGCCGGCTGTTGATGAAGCTACCGCAAGAGTGATCGCGCCAATCAGCACACAGGCGAATATCGCGGTCAGCCTAAGCCGCGGATAATTACAATAGCGTTCAGCGTATGTGCATAAAAAGCAGGAGCATACGTTGAACGCTATGGTATCGGGTATAATTATATTGTATTATCAAGATAATACTAACTCTTGAGAGGACGCCGTCGGTAAAAAACCGGACGTTGTGATCTAACAACGCGAGATATGCTGCCGGTCACAGTATGGTGTACTAAAAAACCTCCCAGGTCGCGCCGTCTTTGCCGTCCTTGATGACGATATGCATCGCCTTGAGCTCGTCGCGGATGGCGTCGGCTGCAGCCCAGTCGCGGTTGGCGCGCGCCTGAGCACGCTTGGCGATCAGCTCTTCGATCTTCGCGACGTCTACGTCGGCTGAGACGTTCGATTCCTCCGCGAGTTTTTCTGCCGCCTCGATCAGACCGAGTGAGAGTACTTTGTCGAAGTCGGCTATCAGATAACGCTTTGTAGCGTCGGAGATATCGCCCTTGAGCACATCGTAGAGCGCTGTTATCGCGAGCGAGGTGTTGAGGTCGTTGTCCAGAGCATCTTTGAAGCTCTGCTGATAT
>ONPE01000173.1:1369-5066 GCA_900319615.1 uncultured Eubacteriales bacterium | reverse complement strand
TCCCGGTTCTTCATGAACCATTCGAGTGCCTTGTAGTTCGCCGGGTATTCGCTGTTTATCAGCGCAGGGTCGTATCTGACGGCGCCGATCATCCGCTTGACGTACTCCTTGAGCGAGCTCTCGGGGCTCCACTGCCCGGGCGAACAGTAGGTGCCCTTGGAGTACCAGTCGGGGTGAAAAACGGGCGGTATGCTCAGCATACGGATATTAGGCGCGACGTTGGGGTAGGAGTCCCACAGCTCCACCTTTATCATCCATCTGTCGGCTGTTTTCACGATGTATCTGTCGCGAGTTGCCGAGAGGATGTATGAACGCAGCCTGATCTCGAGAAGATATTCCTCCGCATACGGAGGCCCGCCCTTTGTCACGATCCATGTGCAGTACGGTCGGTTTTGTATCTTCAGCATATCGCGGTAATCCGCAGCAAGGCGTTCTTCTCTTGGATGAGGCATGATTTTATCCTCCGCAAACAATTGTTTTGACAATTGTAGCACAGTTCAAAAGTTTTGTCTATATCGCTTTCGCTGTAGACATTTCGATAAAGATTTGGTATTATAAAAATCAGGATGATGCTTTTATATCAAAACATCAAAACGGCTTTATGGATAACCGATAGATCCGGCGGAAAAGCGAGCCCGTGAGCTCGCCGAACGGAGCTGTCGGTACAGAATACAAAACGAAAAAATCAAAGGCAACACCGCACTTTTTATAATGCGGTATCGCCTGAAAAGGAGTTGTTATCTATGAAAATCGCAATGGCAAACGATCATGCAGGAACATCCATGAAAAACGAGATCAAAGCGTATCTCGAGAGTCAGGGTCACACCGTGACGGACTTCGGCGCCTACGACGAGCAATCCTGCGATCTGTCGGATTTCGTCCTGCCTGCGGCTTTGGCGGTCGCTAAAGGCGAATGTGACAGGGGTATCTTCGTCGACGGCGTAGGCTACGGCAGCGCGATGATCGCTAACAAGGTGAACGGTATTTACGCCTGCGTTTGTCAGGATCCGTTCTGCGCTCAGCTTGCGCGCCAGCACAACGATGCTAACGTGCTGTGCCTCGGCGCAAAGATCATCGGCGGTATGATCGCGATGGAGATCGTCAAGACCTTTATGAAGACCGAGCCGCTGACAGCGGAGAAATATGTTCGCCGCGTCAAAAAGGTACAGAAGATCAACGACGAGCATTGCGTGCCTGTTAAGTAACAGCCGCAGTCCACATTATCCGGCAGAGTTTTAATCGACGAGCCTTTGATATACGGCTGTATCGGAGTCCGATATCATGAGGCGATCTGCTGCCCTTGCATGGGCTCCGGATTATCTTCTTCCGCGGTATCGGGGCGGACGATGCGCTTGCTGCGCCATTTGCCGCTCTTCCACCGCAGGAGCATCAACACTCCGCGGACACATTCATCAGCCGCGAGAGCTATCCACATCCCGTATATGCCCATACCGAACACTACCGCCAGCAGATAAGAGCCCAGCACGCTGAGCAGCCAGTTGGAGAAGATCGCGCACGCGGTGGGGAAGTATACGTCGCCGGCTCCGCGCATACAGGCGATCAGTACAAGATTAGTCGTCCTGCCGAGCTCGAGGACGCAGTTGAGCAGCATGATATCGCTGCATATGGAGATGACCTCGGGGTTGTCGGTGAACAGCCCGATAAGCTGCGTCCTGAGCAATACTCCGACCGTACAGGTGACAGCCATGATCGCCAGAGCCGTGCGGTGAGAGCGATAACACTGACGGTACGCTTCGTCATATTCTCCTGCGCCTACAAGATGGCCGATCATGATCTGCGACGCCTGCCCGATGGTGAGCGAGCAGAGGTAAAACAGCATCGTTATGCTTTGTACGTATGTCTTCGCTATCAGCTCGTTCTCGGTCAGACAGTTGAGCACGATGGCTGTGATGACCAGCTGAGAGATATTATACAGCGAGGTCTCCATAGCCGACGGCACTCCGACCTTCAGCATAGTGCCGAGCTGCCCGAACGGGAACGGGATCATCGTTTTGAATATCGAGGGCTTCTCGACCTTTGTAAAGAGGATGATCACGAGGATCACGCAGCCGATCACCCTGCTCGCGCAGGTGGCTGCCGCGGCTCCGGCTACTCCCATACGCGGTACCAGAGCCATATCCAAGGCGGTGTTGAACAGGTTCATCCCGGCTGAAACGTACATCGTTATCCTTGTCAGCCCGTGGTTGCGGATGATCACCGATACAGCACTCATCAAAGCCTGTAAAAAGATAGTACCGCCGACTATGGACAGATACTGTCCGGCGAAGTCGAGCAGCTGACCGTCTGCGCCGATGAACATCAGCAGCTGACGGTGGAACAGCAGCAGTACCGCGCTTATCAGAACGCCGAAGGAAAGCTGCAGGGCGATGGACAGAGCCGCTGTCTGTGAGGCTGACTCCCGCTTGCCTGCCCCGAGGTACTGAGAGATCATCACGGCGCTGGCGGTGGATATTATATTGAATATTATTGTGACGATAGAAACAGCCTGATTCGCGGTGCCTACAGCCGAAGCCGCGAGGTCGTCGTAAGAGCTTAGTATCAGGACGTCGATCATCCCGAGCAGCATGAACAGGGCTGTTTCGATAAACATCGGCCATGCAAGGCCGAACAAACTCATTTTCTTCATAATTACGCCCGATTCTGTAAATCTACTTGTATTATACGATCATATAAGTTATAATTCTTGCATAATAGCATTTATATTTTAACACAAAACGACGGTGAGGTTTTGACATGGCTGCATATCAGGAAACAAAGGTACACGGTACCCACGGCTTCCCCTATATCGTTTATGTCGGGATCCTGCCCGAGTACATCAACGGTATACCGCATCACTGGCATGAGGAGATGGAGATCATCTACGTTACCGACGGTATCGTCAACGTATCTGTCGGCAACACTGAGTATGTCCTCTCGGTCGGTGATATAATCCTCGTGCATCCGCAGACGATCCACGCGATACGTCAGCACGGCGACAGCTCCGCTTTGTACTACAACATCCTGTTCAGGTTCTCGATGCTCGAAAACGGCGCCGACGATACCTGCAGAGAAAAGTATCTTGACCCGATATACAGCCGCAAGCTGCTGATGCCGGTGTATCTGACGCCGGAGCACCCTCTGCACGCAGAGATCGAGCCGCTGATAATGTCGCTGCTGATCGATCCGCACTACCAGAGATTCCACGACGAGCTGCTTATCAAGGCGAGGGTGTTCGAGATACTCTACCGCATCCTGCCGTACTGCGAGCAGGCAGACAGCGCCGTAGCAGGCGAGGATATAGTTTTCGAAAAGCTCAAGCGGTCGCTTAGCTTCCTCGAAGAGCACTACGCCGAGAATATCAGCGTAGATACCATAGCTGCGCAGAGCAACTACTCCGCAAGCCATTTTGCGAAGCTCTTCCGCCAGCTTACGGGCGATTCTTTCACGCAGTATCTCAAAAGCTACCGCTTGGAGATGGCGGCCGATCGTCTGCGAAACGAGCAGACTAAGGTATCTGAGATAGCTTTGTCCTGCGGATTCTCTAACCTGTCATACTTTTCCCGTGCTTTTTATGAAAAGTTCGGTATGACTCCCTCCGACTATCGCAGGAGCCCCTTGCCGGCTGCGGCAGGCGCCGGGGACGACCGGGCGCATATCGGTACGGAGAACGAAAATACTATCGGAGGCTGACTATGGA
>ONPE01000173.1:0-1355 GCA_900319615.1 uncultured Eubacteriales bacterium | reverse complement strand
TGATCCCGCCGGACGGCAGCACATACCGCGCCGTGCGAGAGGCGCTGGAGATCGGTTATCGCCACATAGATACCGCCGCAGCATATGAGAATGAAGAAGAGGTCGGCAGGGCTGTGCGCGACAGCGGCGTCCCGCGCGAAGAGGTGTTCATCACATCAAAGCTGTGGCTGTCGCAGTTCGACGAACCGCAAAAGGGCGTCGAGCGCTCTTTGAAAAAGCTCAACACGGATTACATCGACCTGTATCTGATACATCAGCCCTACGGCGATGTGCTTAACGCGTGGAAAGGCATGGAGGCGGCAAAGGCTGAGGGCAGGCTGCGCTCAATCGGCGTGAGCAATATGACGCCTAAGATATGGAACAGCTTTGTCCCGCATTTTGACACGCTGCCCTCCGTAAACCAGATCGAGTGCAACCCCTTTGCTCAGCAAAGCGAGATACGCGCGATCATGGCTCAAAGCGGCGTCAAGACAGAGTGCTGGGCGCCTCTCGGTCAGGGCAACAGGGATTTGCTCACCGATGAAACCATCACGCAGATAGGCGAAAGATACGGCAAGACCGCCGCGCAGGTCATCCTGCGGTTCGAGATACTTGACGGCATGATAACCCTGCCCAAGTCTGTTCATGCACAGCGCATCAGGAGCAATTTCGAGATATTCGACTTCACCCTCACCGATGAAGAGATGGACACGATCCTTCACCCTCACCGATGAAGAGATGGACACGATCCGCGCTCTTGATAAAAACAAGCCCTCGCGCGATCCCGACGCCCCGGGAAGAGGCGATTATCTGCGTTCAAAATTCACTCTAAAAGACTGATTTGTCCGTATGAATATCAAAGCAAAAACCATACAGCGCGTTCATCAGAGAAAAGATAACCGTCGGCTTATGAAACGACGATCATAATAATGTGAGGTGACGACCGTGATGAAAAAGGCGGTCCCGATCATCGTATGTATAATCATATCCGCGCTCATATGCGGCTGCGGAGCAAAGGAGCAAAACCATATGGCAACCGAAGGCGGCAAGACCGCGACCTTTATAAACGAGGCAAGCGATGCGGATATATGGATACTCCCCAAAACGGAGAAGAATCTCAAAACCACCGTATGGGGCGCCGCTACCGCCGCGGCTGTGAAGAAGGGCGAGAGCCGCTCCTTTGAGCTGTGCGAGCCCGGCGACGGCGGTATGTATATCTTCCGGATGATAGATACCGACGGGCTTTTCTATTCTGCAAACGATATTGTGCTCCAAGCCGGTCATACCCTGCGGATAAAGGAGAACGACATCATGTCCTTCACTCTCGAGGTCGCGGATGAAAAGGGCGCTTTGCAGAGCACATACGAGGTGTTCGC
>ONPE01000192.1 GCA_900319615.1 uncultured Eubacteriales bacterium | reverse complement strand
ACCGATACCGTCACGGCTATGCTGCACGTTCTGCTCGACGGCGAGAACTGCGTGCCCTACAATATCTCTAACGAAAAGTCCAACACCACCATCCGCGGCTTTGCGCAGGCGGCGTGCGAGGTGTTCCCCGAGCGCAACATGAAGCTCGCGTTCGCTAATCCCGAGGACGAGATCATGCCCGAGCCCTCTCCGCTCGATCCCACCCCCGAGATCATGGACAACAAGCGCATCCGATCCATCGGATGGGAGCCTAAGATCGACCTCAAGGAGGGTATCCGCAGAGCGGTAGCGATCTTGGAAGAAGAATAAGATTAAGTTAGGAGTTAGAAGTGAGGAGTGAGGAGTTAATGGGATGGTATCCATACGAGATATATCAATCAAAACGCGAAGCGTTTCCCACAACTCCTAACTCCTAATTCCTAACTCCTAATTATTTTTTTGGAGGAACCTATGCCTCTTAAAGACAAACTGAACCAGTATGAGCTGGATTCTGTCCTCTCCATACTGCGCAGCAAGGCTTTGCCGCTTGAAAAACTGAAAAGCAAGACCATAGCGGTATCGGGCGGCGGAGCTCTGCACCGTATGCTCGTCTATGCCTTCCTGCACCTCAACGAGGTCAGACAGCTCGGCTTGAAGGTCATCTCTGTCGGCGAACGCATCGACACCCTCTATGAGGACGATGATTATGCCGTGGCTGAGCTCTCTCAGCTCGACGGCGCCGATTACTTCATCGAGTGCGGCTTTCTGCGCTATAACGGCGATACCGACAGCAGAGTGTTCCGGAAGAATATCGACAGGGCGACCATGCTCGCCGGCGCTTTCTCCGGGATGAAGCCCGGCAGGGTCATCCTGCTGTCATCCACCGCCTGCTACGGCGCTCCGGAAAGGGAGATGTCGCTCTCCGAGGGCGAGTACGCCGATCAGGGCTTCGGCGATCTTACAGCCGTGATGTATCAGTGTGTGGAGAATCTTTTTGCAGACGCCGCTCATATGCACGGCTTCGGTCTGGTGACTCTTCGCTCCGGCGCTCTGATCGCTCCGATCAAGGGCGTCGAGGTCAGCGAGAGATATCTTTTGCCGCTGATCCGTGGGGAAAAACTCAGCTTCCGTACAGGCTGCGGCAAGACGACGTTCGTGTATCTCAACGACCTGCTGCAGGCGGTATGCTTCGGTATGCTGCTGTGCGCAGAGGGCGAAGCCTACAACGTGGGCGGCGAGGGCGATATGTCGCCCCTCATGCTCGCCGCAGTCACCGAGGAGCTCTTCGGCACACAGGTCGGCATATCCGGCGACGGTCTGCGCCTTACCGGCTGCGCCGTGAACTGCGATAAGCTTAAAAAGCTCGGCTATCAGCCGCTCGTGAATTCGAAGGACGCTTTGCTCATAGCAAAAAACGCCCTCTCGGGCTCCGACAAGGTGTTCATGTTCTCCGATTCCTACGACGGCAAGCTTAGCGCCGTGCAGAGCGTTCTGCTCGGCTTTCTCAAAGAGGTCGACCGCATCTGCCGCAAGCACGGGATAAAGTACTTCCTCGGCGGCGGTACGCTGCTCGGGGCGGTTCGTCACAAAGGCTTCATCCCGTGGGACGACGACGCCGACGTGATGATGCTCCGCGAGGATTACGAGCGATTTTTGAGCGTCCTGCCCTCGGAGCTGCCCTCATATATCACCGACCAGAACACCGACCCCTGCTCGCACTTCTGCTTCACAAAGCTGCGTCTGGACGACACTATCCTCTCCACCGAGTTCACCGCGCGCTTCGACGGTCTGCACAACGGCGTTTTTCTGGATGTTTTGGCACAGGACAAGACGTCGGATAAAAAAGCGGCGCGCCGCCTGCACATGAAGCTGACCGCTCAGCTCAGGTGGCTGG
This sequence comes from uncultured Eubacteriales bacterium, assembly GCA_900319615.1. Classification (GTDB taxonomy): domain Bacteria; phylum Bacillota; class Clostridia; order Oscillospirales; family Acutalibacteraceae; genus Ruminococcoides. Next base: position 4,519 of record ONPE01000192.1, on the reverse strand, counting down.
TGCTCAACAAGTGGCGCAAGACGCCGATGAACGCGAACAACAAGGTCGTTTCATTCTTCGGCGATGTGATAAAGGCGGTCATGCCCCTCAAGGCGCTGGAGCGTATGCAGGATCGCATGATGCTGAGGTACCGCGGCAAGCCCACGCACTATCTCTACGACAGCATGGGGCGCAACGTAGAGCGCGGCGCCTTCCCGATAGAGTGGCTCGACGAGGCTGTGTACTCCGATTTCGAGGACACAAAGCTCCCGATCCCCAAGGAGTGGGACAAGTACCTGACCTACCTCTACGGCGACTATACCGAAATGATCCCCGTCAGCGAGCGCCATGTCAGCCATGAGATCGTGCGCATAGACCTCGGCCGCTTCATCAATTACAAATAGAACAAAAAAATAAACGCTGCCGTAAAAAGCAGCGTTTTTTGTATATATGTTTCTCGATTCGGTCATTTCGCGTAGATAATGCCGACGATGCGGTTGCTCAGCCCTCTGGGCAGGAGCTTTGCCAGCACTGCGAACGCCTTGTAGCCGAAGCCTATGGTCTTCATCGGGCCGGAGCTCTTCTTTGCAGCGATCTTCGCGATATACGCGCCCGCCTTAACGGGGCTCATGCCGCCTCTCTCGTCCTTCTCCATTACGGCTACAGACCGCGCTATGCGACCCTCGTAAATGTCGTCGCCGACGTAAGATTTAGCTCTCGCGTCGGTGAAGCCGGTGGAGATATCCCCGGGCAGGACAGCGCATACGGTGATACCGTAGGGACGTATCTCGTTCTGCAAAGCGAGGACATACGCCGCTATAGCCGCCTTGCTCACGCTGTACCACAGCTGGAAGGGTATGGGCAGGATGCCTGCGACGGAGCTCACGCAGACTATACGGCCGCTCTTTTGAGCGCGCATATGGGGCAGGACAGCCTTTGTGACGTTGTCCATGCCGTACAGATTCAGCTCGAGCTGTGCGTGAGAATCCTTTGTATCGGTCATCTCGGCGGCGCCGCTGATACCGTAGCCCGCGTTGTTGACCAGTATATCTATGCGACCCTCTTTGGCTATGACCTCGTCTACAGCGCCCTTTACCTGCGCTTCGTCGGTCACGTCGGCTGTCAGATGCTTCACGCCCTCGGGGGGATTGTTCCTCCGTGACAGCTCATACACGGTACAGCCCTTTTTCAGCAGGCTCAGCGCCGTTTCTCTGCCTATGCCGCTGCTGCCGCCCGTTACGATGGCGATCTTTGAGGCGCTCATCACTCTGCGAGCAGTACGCGCGCGATGATCTCGACAGCCTCGTCGATCAGATCCTCGGTCAGCGTGTAGCCGGAGGCAGTACCGGGTTGACGTAAACGCCTGCCTCGTAGACCTCCTTAGCCTTGATAAGGGTGTTCTCAGCCGTATATGTATATATCGGTACGATAGGTGTGTTGCTCTCTCTGATCTTCAGGCCGGCTTTTCTGAAGCCGTCTCTCGCGTGGGCTGCAAGAGCGCCCAGCCTCTCGGGCAGCTCGGGATGAGCCTTGAGGTGTCTCAAAGCGGTCAGAGCCACGGCGCAGCACGCCGGAGGGATGGATGCCGAGAAGATGAACGGGCGCGAGTTGTGGCGTACATAGTCGCACACCTTATGCGAAGCCGCCATGTAGCCGCCTAAAGAAGCTAAAGACTTCGAGAAGGTGCCCATGATGATGTCTACCTTGTCCTCAAGGCCGAAGTAGCTCGCGGTACCTCTGCCGCCCTCGCCTATAACGCCGAGACCGTGCGCGTCGTCTACCATTACTCTCGCGCCGTATTTCTCAGCCAAAGCGCAGATCTCGGGGAGCTTGGCGATATCGCCGCCCATCGAGAACACGCCGTCGGTCACGATCAGGATACCTGAGGTGTCGGGTATATTCTTGAGGATCCTCTCGAGATCCTCCATATCGTTGTGCTTATAGCGCTCCATCTTGCCGTAGCTGAGCTTGCAGCCGTCGTAGATGCTCGCGTGGTTCTCGCGGTCGCAGACGACATAGTCGTTCCTGCCTACGATGGCGCTGATGATGCCGAGGTTCGACTGGAAGCCGGTCGAGAAGGTGACCGCCTCTTCCATATGCACGAAATCGGCGAGCTCCTCTTCAAGCTCGAGATGCATACGCAGGGTACCGTTGAGGAAGCGCGAGCCGGAGCAGCCGGAGCCGTATTTCTCCATAGCCTTTATGCCTGCCTCTACTACCTCGGGCTCGGTGGTGAGTCCCAGATAGTTGTTGGAGCCCAGCATGATCCTGCGCTTGCCCTCCATGATGACCTCTACGTCCTGCTTTGTCTCCAGAGCGTGGAAGTAGGGATATATCCCCATCTTGCGATATTCGTCCGCTAATGTAAAGCGTTCGCACTTTTCAAATAAGTCCATTTTCATTACCCCCAAAGTGTGTATATAAGTGTAAATTTACTTGAATTTTTCCATTAAACCGCATACTATTCTACATTAATAAAGGCAAACTGTCAAGCAAAAGGTCAGATTGGTTGAAAATTCATATCACGCATGATATAATAGCCTTTGAAGAGAGGGATACTATGAAACTGATCAAAAAAGCCACCGTACCGGCAAGCATATGCGACCCCAACATCGTGCTCAGCGTCAAGGGCACCTTTGATCTCATGCAGGATTACCTGACCGAGATGATGGGTGTGCTGGAGCTCGACGGCGTATCGCTGCGGGCTAAATACGGCTGCGTATGGGTGTTCACGCGCAACCGTATCGAGATAGACCGCCCCCTGAGATGGAAGGATAACTATATCGCCGAGAGCTTCATATCCTCGGCTAAGGGAGCCAAGATGACCGTCGACACCGTCTTAAAGGATGAGAGCGGCGATATCTGCGTGTATTCGCGCATCGAGATGTGCGCCCTCGACCTCGCCACGCAGAGGATCAAGCGCATCCGCGACGTGGGCGTTACCTCGGATACCCATGTAGAGACGCCGTACAGGGAGCTCGAGTTCAGCCGCATGAAGCACGAGGGGCTCGAGCCTATTGATGAGATCAGGGTAAAGTCGGGCGATATCGACTTCATCCGTCATACAAACAACGTGTCGTATGTTCGCTTCATCACCGACACCTACACGGTCGACGAGCTGCGCGAGAGACCCGTAAAACAGATCGAGATACGATACGCCGGTCAGACCCACGAGGGCGATATCCTCACCATCCGCAAGGCTGTGTCCGACGGCAGGGAGCTGTTCGACGTCGTTTTGGGCGATACCGTCGCCGTGGAATGTGAGATAGTCAGAAATTAAGGCAAAAACCTCTTGAATTCTGTCGGGCGGCTTGTTATAATAGGTTTTGTGAAAAAAGAATAGTGTCGGTTGAGGCATACAGAAGAGCCTGCGCGCATATATTGATGCAGGCTTGACCGTATGATGACGACACTCCGGAGAAGCCCGGCAGCGTTTGTCGGGTGCCGAAGGTGCAAGCGCTGTATCAGCGTCAATCTCTCAGGCAAAAGGACGGAGGAATGTCGGGCTGCAAAGCCTGCGTTTGCATGATGTCTGAGAGTCGTTTTGATAAACGGCTCTTTTATTATTCAAAAATGTCATTGCGAGGGGCGCAAAGGTTATGGTTGAGAGTACCGCGTCCGTCGGAACTGTGTTCCTCCTCGTGCTGACAGATTAGTATGCGCTCCGTGGAAATCTCAACCCATATAAAAGTGTATAATACCCCGCCCGATCAAAGCGAGGGGAAGTATATTCCGATTTCTGACTGAATGTCCGTATTTATCAGAGATCAATAATATCGCTGTATGCAGGGACAAAGATCCCGACACAGCGAAATCATCCGATAATTGAGGAGGAAAAGTAAAAATGTGGGATAGTATCCTGTCGACGATCGAAAACGTCAACAGCACCATCAACGGCTATGTCTGGGGCTGGCCGACCATCATCCTGATCTTGGGCACCGGTCTGCTGCTTACCATCCGCACACGCTGCCTGCAGGTGCGCAAGTTCGGCGAGTCGCTCAACACCACCATCGTACCTACGATCAAGAGCTTAGGCAAGAAGAAGCAGGCTGACGGCCGTCTGCGCTCCATCACCCAGTTCGAGGCGTTCTCCACAGCGATTTCCGGCACCGTCGGCACCGGCAACATCATCGGCGTTGTTGCCGCGATACTCACGGGCGGCCCCGGAGCCGTGCTGTGGATGTGGATATCCGCCTTCTTCGGCATGGTCACCAACTATGCCGAGAACGTCCTCGGTCTGTATTACAGGAAGAAGGACAGCAAAGGCAATCTTGAGGGCGGCGCGTTCTATTACATCGCCTACGGTCTGAAGTGGAAGTGGCTGGCGTATATCGCCTCGGTGTTCTGCATCCTTGCTGCCATCGGTATGAGCGGCGTGCAGACCAACAAGATATCCGGCGCTCTGTCCGAGACCTACAGCCGTCTGACCGGCGCCGACGCCAACAGCGATCTTGTCAAGCTGATCATCGGTATAGTCGTAGCGGCTGTAGCGGCGCTGATCATCATCGGCGGCATCAAGCGTATCGGTAAGGTCGCCTCG
>ONPE01000169.1 GCA_900319615.1 uncultured Eubacteriales bacterium | reverse complement strand
GAGAAAAAGCTGCTCAATTTGCAGGACGATGACAGCATCAACCTGATACTTTTCCTGAACTACAAAGATTTAGATACCAGCTATATCAAACAGGAAGACTATGACGACCCCGATGACTATAGGGCTGCAAAAATCAACGCTTTGAAGGAATATGCCAAACAGATGCATGAGCAGCTCATGCCTGCTATTCTTGCGGCGGCGGATATCGAGTTTGTTTACGACTCTGAGTTTATGAATTATGTTCTGGTTACCGTAAAAGCATCTGATGTGCAGAAACTGTTAGTCCTTGATGAGATCGCAGGCATAGACTGGAACGATACTCCCTCTACCCCTCTGCCCTCGCCGACCGATTATGACGGTCTGTATGAGGCTAAGTTTGCTGAGTGGATTCAGTTTACGAAGTATGATCCCGATACGATGACTGACAGATACTGCACATATGACGAGTATGAAGAGCTGTATTATCATTATTCAACTCAGGGCTCGGCTCCCGACTGGATGCTCGCCAAAGTCCATGTAGAGTTTTACGGTATGTGGGATTCTGTTCCGTATCGACAGTTCGGCAACCGTGTTCTGGTCGGTTGGTCCAGCGGCGCAAGTGTTTGCCCCTTTGATCTGACTCTCTACGATATAGCAAACGATCAGTTCTATCATATGGATGAAAGCAATGTGACTGAGGAGAACTTCCCCGGTCTGACCGAAGCAATCGAGGGACTCGAGCTCGGATATGAGCTCGGCGACGTCGGCATGGACGGAGAGCTGGATATTACCGATGCCACGATCATGCAAAGATATGAAGCCGGTCTGCAAACTCCGCTCAGCAACAGCATCTATCAAACACTGATCCCCGTTATCGGCGACATGGACGGCAACGGTTTTGATATCGTAGACGTAACCATTGTCCAGAGAAGGCTCGTTAATATGGCGTAAAAAAACGATCTGAAGTATATAGTTTTACAACCGATTCTAAGCAAATCGAGCATAAACAAACACAACATAACAGATTAGATAATATATACCTTTATATATGGTCCTTTCTGCAATGATCGACACAGCCCCCGGCCTCCCCACCGGGGGTTGTGTTGTGCTGCCCGAAAAACCCGATCCGACATCGAGCCCTTGGACTTTACGTACACGTTTATCAGCCTCCCTTTGCTGAGGGAGGCATAAGGCGGTACGTCGGAAACCGCCGTACCCTACAACACTCTATCTGATGTTTCCGAGTAAACGGTCAGAATTATATCCCAACGCGGTGATCTGTTTAACTTATGACAAAAACCCACAAATCAGTATGGTGTACAAAGACGCACGCGTCCCTTATTATTGCCCGACGTGGGAATCCCCATGTCGTTAATTTCGTTTGATGTGACAGAAAAGCGGTGCGCCGCTTTGTGGGATTGCCACGGCTCTTGCGAGCCTCGCAATGACTGCGAATCCTCGGCTCCTTTGGGAGCCTTTATTTTCTTGCATAGAAAAACAGCGCCCGTAAAGGACGCTGTAAGCAAAACTCTATTACTCAGCTTGTGCCGCTTCTTCAGCTTCTTTTCTTTTTGCAAAGCATTCGCTGCAATAGTAATCCTTGCCTTCCATCGGCTTAAATGGGATATGTGCCTCGCCGCCACAGTCTGCACACACGGTAGTGTGCATCTCTCTGTTTGCCTTGATTGCATTCTTGCGGGCAATACGGCATTCCTTGCAGCGCTGGGGTTCGTTAACAAAACCTTTCTCTGCGTAGAATTCCTGCTCGCCGGCTGTGAATACGAATTCGTTCCCACAGTCCTTGCAAACGAGAATCTTGTCTTCGTACATAGCGTGTACCTCACTTTTTGGTATATATTTTGCCCCGCGGCGGAGTTGCACCGTCTGAATTCTATTCGGGGCGTATTACCTATAAAGCTTTTGACGTATACGGGTATGTGCATTGTCAACAGTTTTTTGAGAAACGTTCAGCTTCTCCGAGATCTCCCTGTACGTATAGCCGGAAAGGTGCAAAATCGCTACTTTGTACTCCAGGTCGGATAGACTGTCCCTAAGGACTCGGTGCAGCGAGCCGATATACTCCTTCGTCTCTACCAACTCAGGTAACGAAGTTGCGGTAGGGTCAAAGGCGGCTTCCTGCTCGTCCTCTATAGATATGATGTTGCGTGCGGGTACGCTGCCCTTGCGCGTTGCCGCCCTGAGCATCGAGCGGTAGCGGTTCTCTACACAGAGCATGAGATAGTTCTTGAAGCTCATCCCCTTATCCGCGTCATACGACCGGCAGGCGGCGAGCAGGGCTACCATGCCCTCCTGCAGCATATCGCTGTCATCTGTATCCGCAGACATACCCCGGTATTTTTTGGCGGCTGTGGATATCAGCCCCATATAGCGCGACACGATGATCTCAAACGCTTCGTCGCTGCCCTTAAGGAAGTCGCGCAGCAGCTCCTCGTCTGTCGTTTTTCGCTCTGCGCCGGCGGTACCGTCAAACAGAATACAACACCTCACAACAGTTATCTATAAATTTATAAGACATATCATAATAAATATGCGGTCAAAAGTCAACAGATTTTTTCGAAATCCCAATCAGTTACGATAAAAAATATATGGTAAAATACTACTTTTGTGCATAATAAACAGTATTTTGGGTGAATTTTTGGTATACAAACAGCCGTGTGTTGTGCTATAATAAAGCTGGATTTTCGAACATAAAAGCTAAATGATTGTTTATGAGGAAAGGACGTCAGCGCTATGGTAGTAAAATGCAAGAGCCTCGGTCTGTTCGGACTGAGCACCTACGCGATAGAGATAGAAGCCGACCTCTCGAGAGGTATAGCGGCGTTCGATATAGTCGGTCTGCCCGACGCGGCGGTAAAGGAGAGCCGCGACCGCGTGCGTTCCGCGATGAAGAACTGCGGCTTCGAGTTCCCTAACTCGCGCCTGATACTCAACCTCGCGCCTGCCGATATCAAGAAGGAGGGGCCGCTTTACGATCTGCCCATCCTTGTCGCCGTGCTGAAAGCCACAAGGCGAATCACCGCGAACACCGACGACTCAGCCTTCATCGGCGAGCTCTCGCTGTCGGGCGAGCTCAGGGGGATCAACGGCGTGCTGCCTATGGCTATAGCCGCGCGTGAGCTCGGCTTGAAAAAGCTGTTCGTCCCTGCCGCCAACGCCAACGAGGGCGCAGTGGTAAGCGGCATATCGGTCTATCCGGTGCACAGCGTTTTCGAGCTGCTCGACCACCTTGAAGGCCGCAGCGAGATCGCCCCGGCGATCTTTTCCGGCGAGCAGGCGGTGCGCGACGATACGCTCGACTTCTGCCAGGTCAAGGGTCAGGCACAGGCTAAGAGGGCGCTGGAGATCGCCGCCGCGGGAGGTCACAACGTCCTGCTGATCGGCTCGCCCGGAGCCGGCAAGAGTATGCTCGCCAAGCGCGTCGTCACCATCCTGCCCAAGATGACCTTTGACGAGACCATCGAGACCACCAAGATACATTCGATCGCCGGTACCCTGCGCAAGGGCACCGGGCTCGTCACCGAGCGGCCGTTCCGCTCGCCTCACCACACAATCACCCGGGTTGGTATGTCCGGCGGCGGCACTTCGCCTAAGCCCGGGGAGATATCTCTCGCCCACAACGGCGTGTTGTTTCTGGATGAGCTTCCCGAGTTCCCGAGGTGCTCGAGGACGGCGTGGTTTCCATAGCGAGAGCCCACGGCACCTATACGTATCCGTCGACCTTCATGCTGATCGCCGCGATGAATCCCTGCCCCTGCGGATACTATAATCATCCGAAGAAGCAGTGCTCCTGCTCCGACAACGCTGTGCATAAATATCTCAACCGTGTGTCCGGCCCGCTGCTCGACCGCATCGACATCCATATCGAGGTTCCGCCGGTAGAATATGACGACCTTACGTCAAGGAGCGGTGAGGAGAGATCCGAGAGCATCCGCCGCCGAGTCGACGCCGCACGCGCGATCCAGACCGAGCGCTTCAGAGACAGCCGCACCACCTGCAACGCCCACATCGAGCCCGCGATGTTCGAGCAGGTATGCATGATGGACGACCGCGCCGGACGTATGCTCAAGGCTGCGTTCGATAAGCTGAACCTGACCGCCCGCGCCTACGACCGCATCATGAAGGTCGCGCGCACCATCGCCGACCTCGACCAAAGCGAGGTCATCAAGGCGTCGCATATCAGCGAGGCGATCCAGTACCGCACCCTCGACCGCAAATACTGGCACGACTGAGCCTGCACAACCTGAACGGAGAAATATCGTGAAGCAAAACATCTATGATAATGAAGCCTTTTTCAACGGCTATTCCAAGATAAGAGAGAACGAATACAACGCTAACAATCTGTTTGAAAAGCCGGCGCTGTATTCGCTCCTGCCCGACCTTACGGGCAAGGCGGTTCTGGATCTCGGCTGCGGGTTCGGTGAGAACTGTATCCGATATGTCGACAAAGGCGCGAAAAGAGTCGTGGGCGTCGACATTTCCGAAAAAATGCTCGCGGTCGCCGAAGCCGAGAACTCTAATATAAGCATCACATATCTCAAAATGCCGATGGAGGATATCGGAGAATTGCGGGAGCGTTTTGATGTGGTCGTCAGCTCGCTTGCCATCCAATATGTAGAGGATTATCAAGGCTTGGTAAATAACATATACAATCTGCTGAATGACGGCGGCGTTCTGGTGTTCTCTCAGGAGCATCCTATCAACACGTGCTTTTCGTCGGGGAGCAGATGGACTAAGGATGAAAACGGCAAAAAGCTATATGCCAACCTTGAATATTACAGCGTCGACGGAGTGCGGGAATCCACATGGTTCGTTGACGGCGTTAAGAAATACCACAGGACTTTATCTACCGTGATCAATACCCTGATCGGATCGGGATTTCGGATAGATAAGATCATCGAGCCTGTGCCGACTCCGGAGCTGCTCAGGGAGCATCCCGAGTATGATGATCTGCTGCACAAGCCTGATTTTCTGCTCGTCAGGGCGACCAAAGTCTGCTGAACGGAGGACGTATGATGAAAAGAGAATTGGGTATCGCCCGCTGCGGGCTCGCCTGCTGTCTGTGCAGTGAAAACGATCATTGCAGCGGATGCAACTCGGGGGATTGTCCCGATAAGGCTTGGTGCGAGAATCGCAGATGCTCCGTGCAAAAGGGGATAGCTCATTGCTACGAGTGTCGGGAGGATTGCCGCATGGGTCTGTTGGCAAAAATAAAACCGTATGGCTTTACTTTATTTGCAAAGAGATACGGCGAAGAGGAATTATTGGCTTGCCTTGATCGCAACGAGAAAAACGGCATAGTCTATCACCGTGAGGGCATCGTCGGCGATTATGACGCGTTCGACGATGTTGAGGAGCTGATTGGATTCATACGCACCGGACGACGTATTATTACAAAATAATTACATATTAGAATTATAAATATAGAAAAACCGCACAGCACCTACTTTTAAATACATACAATTTCACTAAAAAAGATTACAAAAAGGTATAACGGTTGACTTTGTCCCGTCTTTGTATTATCTTATGTTATGTAAC
>ONPE01000167.1 GCA_900319615.1 uncultured Eubacteriales bacterium | reverse complement strand
CGAGAAGCTCCTGTCCTCCTTACCCGATGAATTAAACGATATGATATCGCAGTTCCTGCCGTCGCCGGAATTCGAAAGTGAGAGCGTGTAGGTATCGGTGTCGGTGTTGATATCGTAGGCTGTCAGCACCCTGCCCTCATATGCGTTGGTCTCGACGTTGCCGTTTGAGGTGTTTATTGCATACGAAGCGGCTCTGCCTACGGCGGCGGCGCTGTGGTCGTTGATATACTGTACGTCATATATTATGTTGTCTTCAAACTCGGATAAGTACAGAGGTGAATCCTTTGTGAAATCGAGCACATAAAGCGCCGCGATATCCACGCCGTCCAAAGCCGAGATACCGGCTACGACAGCCTGCTTGCCGGTGTTGCTCAGGCTGACCGCGGTAACGTAGTAGTCAGCGAATGAATAGGCGTATATCTGTTCGCCCGTCTGGTCATATACATACAGCTTGCTCAGATAACCGCCACTCTCTGTGACTATCGCATAGATGCCGGATTCGGTGATATCCGCGAGCAGGATATCGTCCTTAGCGTCAAAGCTGCTGACGTTGGAGTCTTTGTCGATGACCTGATAACCGGTGCCGCCGAGATTATAGATGATCTCGTTTTTGCCGCCGCACACCAGGACCGGGGTGATGAAAGCGTGCGGAGCTGTGAAGACCGATCTGCCGTAGTTGTTCAGGATCTGAGTCTTGGTCTCGGATGAATAGACTATATCCAGACCGCTGCCGACAAAATTACCGGGGCTGATGCTCTCGCCGCTGACGTCAATGGGGAATTTTTGGTCGCTGTCGCGGTTCATGACGGAGTAGTTGAAGAAGTTCTTGATATTGTAGAACGACATACGCTCCGGATTAGCTATATAGAAGACGACGACGAACAGCAGCAATATGATTAGTACCGCAGCTATGATGCGCTTCTTGCTGATCTTGATCTTCGGCGTTGACTTCTCGATATCCGACTCTCTCTCTTCTATCGGGAGCTCTTCATATGTCAGAACGTCGCGCTTGGAATGCTTCTCTCTCTTTTGCTGCTTTTTCATGAGCTTATCGAGCTTTTTGGCGTTCTTTTCCTTCAAGCGCTGTTCTTTTTGTAATGCTTTTTTATCGCGCTTATCACCGGCGGGATCGGATTGAGCGTGTTTTTCAACAGCTCTGGTGTCTTCTCTCTCGTCGGCGAAGCGTCTGCCTTTATTTTCCATATTTTCTCCTGAATTTATGGTTTTATGTATTTCAAGTAGTCATTGCGAGGGCTTTAGCCCGTGGCAATCTCAACCTATCAATAAAAAACTTTGTTGAGATACAGTCCGTGGGGCGGAGCCGTGGGGCCTGCCGCCTTGCGATCCTGAGCCTCGATTATATCCTTTAGCGAACCGTAAGGTATCCTCCCCTGCCCTATGGCGAGCAGCGTGCCTACCATAATGCGCACCATGTTGTAAAGGAAGCCGTCAGCCGCGACGGTGAAGGTCACGAGGCTGCCGTTTCTCTCAACGCGGAAGTACTCTACGGTACGGGTGAAATCACCCTTCTCGCGCTTATCAAGCGTACAGAACGAGGTGAAATCATGCGTCCCGACAAAAGCCTGAGCTTCTTTGTTGAGAGCCTCTACGTCAAAATCGTAGCGGTAGTGCAGCGCGAGCTTGTCGAGGAAAGGATTCCTGACCCTGCTGTTCCACACCTTATAGACATACTCCTTGCCCTTGCAGGAGTATCTCGCGTGGAAGTCGTCGGGGACGTCGGATACATCGAGTACGGCTACGTCGTCGGGCAGGTAGCGGTTCATGGCGAGCATGAGGTGATCGTTGGTGATGGGGTGCTCTATCTTCATCGACACGCAGTACATATTAGCATGGACTCCGCTGTCGGTGCGTGAGCAGCCCTTTATATCGGGGCGCTCGTGTATGATCTGATACAAAGCGTCCTGAAAGACCTCCTGCACGGTCAGGGCGTTATCCTGTATCTGCCAGCCGTGGAGCGACTTGCCGCAATATGCGATTGTCAGCAGTAGATTTCTCATAATACCGGAGCAAATAATACGTCGAGCAGTACAACGCAGGCTATGACGGATAGAGTAAATATGATACTCGCGTAGTCGCGGCCTGTCATGTGCAGCTGCTTCATTCTGGTTCTGCCTTCGCCGCCCTGATAGCATCTGCACTCCATGGCTACCGCGAGCTCATATGCTCTGCGGAACGCCGAGATGAACAGAGGTATCAGAACCGGCACCATAGCGCGGATCCTTACGACGATATTGCCGCTCTCCATATCCGCGCCCCTTGCCTTTTGAGCCGCCATGATCTTGTCGGTCTCTTCAAGCAGGGTCGGGACGAAGCGCAGGGCTATCGTCATCATCATGGCTATCTCATGCACCTTGACATGGAATATCGTAAGGGGCTTCAACAGCCTTTCAAGAGCGTCTGTGAGGTCGGTGGGCGAAGTGGTGAAGGTCAGCGCGGAGCTGAGCAAAAGCAGGCATACGATGCGCACGCATACGAAGATGGCGTTGTTTATGCCCGCCCAAGTTACCTTGATGATCCCCCACTGGAAGATCGGCGTGCCCTGTCCGTAGAACAGATTAAGTATCGAGGTTATTATCACTATGACTATGATGACCTTGAGGCTTTTAAGATACATCTTGATCGGCACTCTGCTGATCAGCACTATGAATATTGCTGCAGCAGCCATCAGAGCGAGCGCGTAGTAGTTGAACGTACAGAATATCAGGATGATGTACGCCATCAGGCTGACTATCTTGACCCTCGGGTCAAGCCGGTGGATGACCGAATCGGTCGGGAAAAACTGTCCCAGTGTGATATCTCTCACAGGCGTCCCTCCCTCTTCATATATTCCGTTATATCCTCTACCGCTTTTTCTACCGTCAGGGTGCCTTTATCAAGCGGTATGCCTGAGGATATGAGCGTATCGACTATGGATGTGATCTGAGGCACACGCAGGCTCATCGAGGCGAGTCTTTCGCCCTGTGAGAACACCTGCTGTGTGGTATCGAACATTTCAAGGTGAGAGCGGTTCATCACCATCACCTTGTCACAGACCGTCGCAACGTCCTCCATAGAGTGAGATACGAGGATAACGGTATTGTTGCGCTGTTTATGATAGCGGTATATCTGAGTGAGCAGGACGTCGCGCCCGAGAGGGTCGAGCCCTGCGCAGGGTTCGTCGAGGATGAGTATATCGGGATCCATCGCGATGACTCCGGCTATAGCCGCACGGCGCTTCTCACCGCCCGACAGATCGAACGGAGATTTGGGCAAGAGCTCGCTGTTGAGATCGACAAAGCTCGCAGCGTCAAGAACGCGCTGACGGATATCGAGCTCCTTGAGCCCCATGTTGGTCGGGCCGAAGGCTATGTCCTTCTCGACTGTTTCTTCAAAAAGCTGATACTCGGGATACTGGAAAACCAGACCGACCTTGAAGCGGATGCTGCGTATCTCCTTGGGATTCTCCCAGATATCACAGCCGTTGAGCATGACGGTGCCGGATGACGGCCTTATAAGACCGTTAAGCATCTGCACCAGAGTGGATTTACCGGAGCCGGTGTGACCGATGATGCCGATAAAATCGCCGCGCTCTATATCGAAGCTGACGCTGTCGACCGCCTTGTGTTCAAAGGGCGTTTTCTGAGAATAGATATATGTCAGATCTCTTGCGGACAAAAGACTCATCTGAGCAGCACCTCCTTAAGCATCGAGGTACACTCTTCCTCGGTTAAGGGCAACTCGTCGATCTCGACTCCGCAGGCGCGCAGCTTGTAACAGAGCTCGGTAGCCTGCGGTACGTCAAGGCGGTGCTTCTTCATCAGCTCAACCTGAGAAAA
>ONPE01000164.1 GCA_900319615.1 uncultured Eubacteriales bacterium | reverse complement strand
GTCAAAGATCAACTTCACCTACGCCTGCGCAGGCGGCATGGTGAGCGAATCTCATACCAAGTACTCCGGCATGGTCGCCACAGTCAGCGCCGACGGCAAAACAGTCGACTTCAAATACTATCAGACCAGCACCGGCGCTCAGATCGGCAATACGACGACGATACGGTTTGAGTGAGGAGTCAGGAGTTAGAAGTTAGGAATGAGGAGTTAGGAATCAGGAATTGATGGCGGGCGTTGCCCGCACCCGAATTATATTTGTTGCATAAAGAAACGCTTGCAGCTCTTTTTACAGAGTTGCAAGCGTTATTTTTTGAAGAAGTTACTATAATTCAAACGCGTCAGCGTTCCCGAAATTCCTAACTCCTAACTCCTGATTCCTAACTGGATCAGAGTTTCGGGCCGGCTTCTACCAGAGCCTTGCCGGCGTCGTTGGATGTGTATTTATCGAAGTTCTTGATGAAGCGTGCCGCGAGATCTTTTGCCTTCTCGTCCCATACGGAGGGATCGGCATAGGTATCTCTCGGGTCGAGGATAGTCGGGTCTACGCCGGGCAGTTCGGTGGGAACCTCGAGGTTGAAGTACGGGATCATCTTTGTCGGGGCGGTCTTGATGTCGCCGCCGAGGATAGCGTCGATGATGCCGCGTGTATCCTTGATGGTGATGCGCTTGCCGGTGCCGTTCCAGCCGGTGTTGACCAGATACGCCTTTGCGCCGGACTTATCCATGCGCTTTACGAGCTCCTCGGCATACTTTGTCGGATGCAGCTCGAGGAAAGCCTGACCGAAGCAGGCGGAGAAGGTGGGTGTGGGCTCGGTGATGCCGCGCTCGGTACCGGCGAGCTTAGCCGTGAAGCCGGAGAGGAAGTAGTACTGGCACTGCTCGGGCGTCAGGATGGATACGGGAGGCAGCACGCCGAACGCGTCTGCGGAGAGGAAGATTACATTCTCTGCGGCAGGGCCTGCGGAGATGCCGTTGACCTTCTTCGCGATCTTCTCGATATGCTCGATCGGATAAGATACACGGGTGTTCTCGGTAACGCTCTTGTCGTCGAAGTCGATCTTGCCGTTCTCGTCTACGGTAACGTTCTCTAAGAGAGCGTTGCGGCGGATCGCGTTGTAGATGTCGGGCTCGGACTCTTTATCAAGACCGATGACCTTAGCATAGCAGCCGCCCTCGAAGTTGAACACGCCGTTGTCGTCCCAACCGTGCTCGTCGTCGCCGATAAGCAGACGCTTGGGGTCGGTGGAAAGGGTGGTCTTGCCGGTGCCGGAGAGACCGAAGAAGATGGCGGTGTTCTTGCCCTCCATATCGGTGTTTGCGGAGCAGTGCATGGAAGCGATACCCTGCAGGGGCAGATAGTAGTTCATCATAGAGAACATACCCTTCTTCATCTCGCCGCCGTACCATGTGTTCAGGATGACCTGTTCACGGGAGGTTACGTTGAAGATAGCGGCGGTCTCGGAGTTGAGACCCAGCTCCTTGTAGTTCTCTACCTTAGCCTTGGAAGCATTGTAGCTGATGAAATCAGGCTCGAAGCTCTCGAGCTCCTCGTCTGTGGGCACGATGAACATATTCTTGACGAAGTGAGCCTGCCATGCGACCTCCATGATGAAGCGGATAGCCATACGGGTATCCTTGTTCGCGCCGCAGAAGCAGTCTACAACGTACAGCTTCTTGCCGGAGAGCTCAGCGATGGCGAGCTTCTTGCACTCGTCCCACGCCTCCTGAGAAGCAGGATGGTTGTCGTTGGGATACTCGGGGGTGGTCCACCAGACGGTGTCTCTGGACGTATCGTCCATGACGATGAACTTATCTTTGGGCGAACGGCCGGTGTAGATACCGGTCATAACGTTTACGGTATCCAGCTCGGTGAGCTGACCCCTGTCGAAGCCCTCGAGAGAAGGATCCATCTCATCTTTGAAGAGCTGCTCGAACGAAGGATTGTAGACGATCTCCTTCACGCCTGTGATACCGTACTTGGTTAAATCAATTTTTGCCATAAATATACCTCCTGTAGCGGGAACAAATGTCCCCACGATAAAATACCCTAATATTATAATGCAAATGCTAAAAAAAGTAAAGACCTGAGTGAATAATAATTACCGTACTGCCTATTGACAAATACCCCTCTGGGGTATATAATAACATCAAGATACCCCGTAGGGGTATACGAAAGGATGATGGTTATGCCTTGCGAGCACTGCTTATCTGAGAAAAAGACGATCAGAAACGACGAAGAGAAAAAGAAGCTGATCAACCGCCTGTCGCGCATAGAGGGGCAGATACGCGGCATACGTCAGATGGTCGAGAACGACGCTTACTGTGTGGATATCCTCACCCAGAGCGCCGCGGCAAAATCGGCGTTCAACGCCTTCAACCGAGAGCTTCTGCGCCGTCACATCGAGGGCTGCGTGGTGCGCGATATCAAAAACGGCGAAGAAGACATCGACGAGCTGATGGATATTATCGGGAAACTTACTAGGTAAGTCTTAGTACACCATACTATTAGGTTTGATTTATGCATAAGTGTGATAGATCACCGCGTTAAGACAGAGCGACACACCGTTCTCTATGAAGCGTTTATCCGCGAGCGGTTTAACGCACCATGCAAAAGGTTCGCAATCAGCCGGAGCTTGAGTGATTACAGCATTCCGACAGAGCGACACACCTCTCACTTTGCGGCGTTGTCCGCGAACAATAGTGTATAGAGCCAGCGATTCGGTCGGATAAGGTGAATAGATGTATCTTTGTTAATGACTCTTTGAAAACTAAGCGACAAACACCTCATCCGCCTCGCTCAGGCTCGGCACCTTCCCCTCAAGGGGAAGGCTAAAAGGAGATATTATGGAAAGATATGATGTAGGCGGTATGAGCTGCGCCGCGTGCTCGGCGAGAGTCGAAAAGGCGGTCGGCGGGGTAAAGGGCGTTTCGTCCTGCTCCGTCAGTCTGCTGACGAACTCGATGACCGTCGAGGGCACCGCGACCCCGGACGAGATCATCCGCGCGGTCGAAAAAGCCGGATATACCGCAAGAGCGCAGAACAGCACACAGTCGAAACCAAAAATCAACATCGAGCCTCCGGATGAGGCGAAGCCGCTGATACAGCGCTTTATCGTATCGCTGATACTTCTGCTGATACTGATGTACTTCTCGATGGGGCACGTGATGTGGGGCTTCCCTCTCCCCTCCTTCTTCACGGGCAATCCTATCGCGGTAGCGCTTGTTCAGCTGATACTGAGCGCGACGATAATGGTGATAAACAAGCGGTTCTTCATCAGCGGCGCCAAGGGGCTGATGCACCGCGCGCCGAACATGGACACGCTGGTAGCCTTGGGTTCGGCTGCTTCATTTGTATGGAGCGTTTACGTCTTGTTCCGGATGACGGCAACAGAGGGTGAAGGACAAGCGCACTTGCTGCACGGGTTGTACTTTGAATCGGCGGCGATGATACTGGTGCTGATCACCCTAGGCAAGATTCTTGAAGCACGGAGCAAGGGCAAGACGACGAATGCCCTGCGGTCGCTGATGGATCTCAGCCCCAAGACCGCCGTGGTCGAGAGGAACGGCAGCGAGGTCGAGATACCTGTCGACGAGGTGATGAAGGACGATATCTTCATCCTGCGCCCGGGTATGAGCGTACCGGTCGACGGCGTTGTTATTGAAGGCGAGAGCACGGTCGACGAGAGCATGCTGACCGGCGAAAGTATACCGGTAGACAAAACGGCGGACAGCAAGGTCTTTTCCGCTACGCTGAACCAAAGCGGCTATCTCAGATGCAGAGCCACCCGGGTCGGCGAAGATACCACGCTTAGCCAGATCATCCGCACGGTGTATGAGGCGAGCGCCACAAAGGCGCCCATAGCGCGTATCGCCGATAAGGTATCCGGTATCTTTGT
>ONPE01000205.1 GCA_900319615.1 uncultured Eubacteriales bacterium | reverse complement strand
CCCCGCCGATATCAAGGAGATCGGCGTCGAGAACGAAAAAGGCACCTTCTCCGTTCTTGCCGACACCCCCGAGGGCGGGTCGACCACATTCACGCTGGTAGGCTTTGAAGGCGTGACCCTACAGGCAGGCATAGCCGACGAGGTCGCGTCCGCCGTCACCTCCCTGGATTTCCTGCAGGTAGTTTCCGCCGACGCTGATTTTGCCGACTACGGTCTTGATAAGCCCAAAGCTATCGCCGCCGTTAAATACACCGACGGCACCTCCGCCGTCATAAGAGTCGGCAACGACGCAGCCGCAAACGCGGGAACATACTTCGCTTTCGGCTCCGGCAAGGCGGTCTATCTCGCCCGGATCGAAAAATTCAACCCCCTGATGTACGCCGTGAACGAGTTTATCAGTCTCGATATCACCAAGGCTGCGGAGAGCTCCGACGACAACAAATTCTCCGAGCTCACGATAACCGGCAGCCGCTACCCCGACGCCATCACCCTCGTACCCAACGAGGATGAAGCTATCGAGGCAAGCTACATCGTGACCGAGCCTAAGAGGATGTTCGCCAACGCTGTCGAGGGCAACGACATCACGGGCTCCGTGCGCGGTCTGTATGCGGAGGAGGTCGTGTGCGTCCACCCGAGCTCCGGTCAGCTCGCCGACTACGGCATTGCCGAACCGTATGCAAAGGTCAGCGCGTCTTATCCCGATACGGACATCACCCTGAGCTGTTCGGCTCCCGGTGAAGGAGGACTTGTCAACGTCTACAACCCCGACACGGATATCATATACACGATACAGCTCTCTGCCCTGAGCTGGGCTTGCACGAGCGTAGACGCCCTCGTACCCGAGCTGATCATGAACGCGAAGATCACCGCGGTGAACAACGTCGCTTTCAAGGCAGGCGACAAGGACTACTCCATCGACGTCACCACCAAGACCGATACCGTCGATACCGATAACGGCGGTACCGAGGAGGTCACCACCACCACGGCGAAATACGGCGACAAGGATCTGACAAAGGAGAACTTCTCCATCTTCTTCCAGAATCTCAACGGCATCAAAAACACCGGTCCGGTCGACGACGGAGGCAAGGAGGTCATGCGCTTCACCTTTACCTACTCCACCGGCAGGATTCCCGATACCGTTGTAGCATACGATATCGGCGGCGCCCAGTACTCTATGGAGCTCAACGGCGCGCGCATAGGCTCGGCGTCCAAGTCGTATATCGACGGGCTGATCACCGGTGCAGACCTGCTTGTCAAGGGCGAGAACCTGACGAGCTTCTGATCGGGATTTAAAAAAGGTTGAGATTGCCACATCGTCCTCATCGGCTGTACTCGGTAGGCATATCCGGTTGGTATGCCTTGACCTCGTTTCGCCGTTCGTCCTCTCCCCAACACGCGGGGCGTGTCGGGGACCCCGACTCAATACCCTCGCAATGACAATTTTTAGTGCTCTCTTTGGAATGACAATTAGTTTTTATAAAAATTTGCGGCGGAGATACGCTTGTATCCCCGCCGGTTTTTTTATCCTTTTATTTTGCGTTGCTGCTCTTCACGCGCTTATAGCGGAAGAGCGTGTTCTCTGCCCACTCGCGGTCTATCTTGATAAAGCCGCTGAGCTTCTTATCGTTGCCGCAGATGGCGTCGACTATCTTCATGCTCTTGCGGTATATCTCAAGCCGCGCCGACTGCACGAAGGGCTCGCTGTCCTCGCCGATAAAATAGGTGAAGCCTATCGTGTTAGCCTCACGGTTATACATGGTGAGATAACCCTCGGTGACTCTGCCGAGGTCGTGCTTCTTCGCGACCATCTCGGCTATGGCGTACTTTGTGAGCTCTACAGCCATATCGTCCAAGCCGGACTCGAAGACAAATATCTTTTCCTTCATCGAGTTGAAGTCGGCGGTGATGCGTTTTCTGATACCCTTGAGGTTCCTGTAATCCTCCTCGAGCCGTCTGTCCTCGAGCTGAAAGCGGTCTATCTGCGGTATCATGTATACCATAAAGCGCCGCTTCATATCATTATACAGGAGCGGATACATGAATCTGCCCTCGTGACCGCAGTTGGGACACTTGAAGCTGAGCACCCTGCCCGAGAGCAGATCGCGCTTGAACTGCGGATCGTTGGTGCCGTTGATGCTTATATACAGGTGAGCCCTCGAGGTGTGGTTGCACCTCGGACAGTTCACCTCTTTTGAGATAACGTTTGACATGGTCGTCACAACCTTTTGGCAGCTTTGCGCCGCATAGTAATCCATTATAATAGTCTATTTTACCATATTTTTTCAGAATTGCAAATTATTTATCGGACTTTTACAAAATCATATTGATTTTCTCGGCAAATAGTGCGATAATACAGATATTGATATTTTAGGAGGTACGATTATGGCTTTTTCTGAAAACATTAAAACAGGGCTGGAATTTGTAGGCGAGACCATCTCCGAGATCGCTGCTTCAGTTGCGGAGAAAAACCGCCTGAGAACTCAGCTCAACCACATCAAGGGGCTGATAAAATCCGATACGGCTACCCGCGATCAGGCTTTCATCGAGCTTGGACGTTATTTCTATGAGAATATGCGCGAGGGTACTTCTGCCGAGAACGAGGCTATCTGCGCCGTTATCGACGCTGCCTCCGACCGCATCAGCAAGGCTTCTCTCAAGTACGTCGAGCTGCTGAACATCCAGAACGATACCAAGATCCGCTCCGAGAACGCCGAGAAGCTCGCCAAGGCTATGGCTGACAAGGCTGCCGCCGCCGCCCAGAACGCAAAGGAAAAGGGCACGGAGGCTTTTGATAAGGCAAAGGAAAAGGGCGCCGAGGTGCTCGACAAGGCTAAGGCTACCGCCTACGATCTTAAGGATAAGGCCGCCGACGCTGCCGAGGACATCAAGGAGCGCTTCGATCCCGA